>JAMBLH010000215.1 GCA_023336875.1 Actinomycetes bacterium | reverse complement strand
TCCGTTATGGGCGACCTAGTGCGCCTCTGGGACCTCAACGTCCCTGTCGGCCAGAACGCCCTTGATGACTCCGATGCGGGCTTGGATACGGCTAGCTCCCGAAGCTTCTGCCATTTGTGCATTGAGCGATACGCCTCCAAGGTTCCCCATGTTGGATGTGCCGGTCGCTCCACCGCCTGCCTGCGTGACAAGGTCGATTCTCTGACCTTCCAATTGGGTCAACTGAGAACGAAGCCCGGACAACTCAGCCAAGAGCACTTCCGTGGACCGCTCTTTGTCGGCATCGACGGCGTACTCCTCCGCCCGCTTCCTAAGCGCGTCACGCCTCGTCTGTAGCTCATACTTCTCGGCGAATGCGTTGTCCGGCAATGCCCAAATCTGCTTGTTGACCTCTGCCAATTCTCTGGTCAATCCTGCTACATCATCCATGCGTCCAACGTACCACACCCGGCTCAACGGCCATAGGGCACACAGCCATCACTTGTGCCTTGCCCCGGAGGATGCATATCCGGCTAATACGTTCGCCTCACAGGGGGCGCATGGGTGCCGATCTGTGCCGCTGTTTCGGAGGGGTGTTGACCAATCATCGTGCAAGCGACAATTGACTTGACACGCCTGATTGTCGGTGAAACCATTGGAACCAGATGTCTGTTGGCGGGCTGCTCTCCGCGATGCCTCGAGTAAGGAGACGACAGTGCTCGCAAGATTTACGTTCGGAGTGGCGCTCATGCTCGTGCTCGCAGCGTGCAGCAGTTCAACAGTATCTGAATCGGTGAACACATCTACAACACAGGTAGCTACGACGTCCACTACACAGGTAGCTACGACAACGACAACCCTTGACACGGACGTGCATGCTCTCGATCCCGTCGGGAGAATCTTGCCATTTGGCCAACTCCTGTCAGTTGGTGATTACACAACGACTCTGATGGCCCCAAGAATCAGGTTCTCGACCAGCGAGTTCTGGGACTTCAGGGGTGAGTTTGCGTCCCTTCTGCTCCTCGGGCAAACGGCGGGCCAACACGAACTCAACTTCGTACAGTTCCCTACATATTCGGGCGAGTCTGTCGTAGAGGCCATACAGAGCGAAGCGATATTCGAAGCTTCCGAAGTTGTGCCAGGAACAACAGGAGGTAACGACAGTGTCTCCTTCATGGTGGATGTGGTGGTGCCTGGAGGCGGATCAGCTCAAACGACCATATTCCCGAACAATCAAACCTACAGCCAAGTGGATCTCGACCCACCTACATTTAGCGATGGAGAACAGATCAGGTTCACCGTCGTCGAAATCGGCGACAAGGTGCTTGTGATCATGGCCACATCGGGTTCATCTGGATTCAATGACTTCCTTGAAAAGGCGGACGGGCTTCTCGCCACCGTCACGATTGGATGATCCATCGCGACGCTCTCGTGTTCGGATCGCCACATGGTGGGGCACTTCGGTTATCGAATTTCAGGCATCGTGTCTGGTATCCGGCTGTCAAAGGCACAGACTTCGAAGGGCTGAGGATCCACGATCTGCGACACACAGCAGCGTCGGTGCTCATCTACCAGGGTTCGCACCCGAAGATCGTGCAACAGCACCTTGGGCACTCGAGCATCGTCGTGACCATGGACCGCTAAAGGCACCCATATCCGTCAGACAACGAGCGTGTTCAGGACGCTCTCGACGCAGCGTTCGAGACGGGACTGGTTGCGTCGAATGCTCCGACTATCGATTCGGAAGCGGACCAGATGCAGACCAGAAACTGAATCACTGACACGACATCCGAGTCCCCGAACGCAGAAACCCCTGCTACGGGGGCTGTCGCACGAATCGGGGGTTCTCGCGTTCTGTGGCGGTTTCGACGATCATGTGGCCATGGTGAATATACGTACTGTTGATCGGGATCAGTTGTTGTTGATGCCGCCGTCGTTATCTGATTGGTTGCCCACGGAGCATTTGGCGTGGTTCATTGTTGATGTGGTCGCCGAGTTGGATCTATCGGGGTTCTATCGGTCGCTGCGCAGCGACGGAAGGGGCGGCGCTTTGTATGACCCGGAGGTCATGCTCGGGATACTTCTGTATTCGTATTGTGTGGGAGAGCGTTCGAGCCGCAGGATCGAGCAGCGTCTCTGTGACGATGTGGCGTTCCGGGTTGTTGCAGTGAACCAGGCACCGGATCATGCCACGTTGGCTCGGTTCCGTCGTCGCTATCACGACGCCATTGCTGGCGTGTTCACCCAGGTGGTGGCGTTGTGTATTTCTGAAGGTCTGGTGCAGTCTGGTGTGGTTGCGATCGACGGAACGAAGATCGAAGCCGATGTGTCTGCCGAGTCGTCGGCGACACGGCGTCAGATCGTCGATGAGATCCTGGAAGAGGCCGAAGCGGTCGATACTGCCGAGGATCTCGAGTACGGGGCACGCCGTGGCGACGAGCTACCCGAACGGTGGGCGGATCGTCGTGACCGTCGGACCCGGCTGCGTGAGGCGTTGCGTCAACTCGACGCTGACGGGCCATCCGATGCCGAGTCGTATCACACAGATCGCACAGTAAGAGAGGCAGAGTTGGGTCATAGGCTTCCCGGCCGACCGGCGGATCCCGCAACGACGAAACACGCGAGTGTGGCCCGGACCCGCAGAATCAACGTCACCGACCCCGATAGCCGCACCCTCAAAACCCGTCACCGGTTCATCTGGGGATACAACGCACAAGCAGCCGTCACCGAAGACCAAATCGTCATAGCTGCTGAGGTCAC
>JAMBLH010000214.1 GCA_023336875.1 Actinomycetes bacterium | reverse complement strand
CCGGTCTCGATGAAAGGTTGCCCATGAAACGACTCCTTGTGGTTCTCGTCGCGCTGTCTGTTACGGCTGCTGCATGCAGCAGCAGTGATGGCGTTGTGGCCTCGGTGAACGATGAAGACATCGTGCGCTCACAGATCGAGATTCTCGCTCCTGAGAGGGATCAAGACTCTTCTGCCGACTTCACGCGTTTTCTGTCGGCTGTCATCCTGTGGACAGCGGTATCGCAAGCAGCCGCGACCGAGTTTGGAATCGAACCCACCGAAGAGGAGATTGACGCCAGGCTCGACGAACTCGTCGCCGCACAGGGTGAAGGTGCAACACTTGAGGCTCTTCTGGGTGAGGCGAGCACCACCGAGGAGGGAATTCGCCAACTCTCAGAGCAGCTGGTTATTCAGGACGCGATTCAGGAGGAGTTTGGGACAACGGTCGATTCTGTGAGCGAGGATCTGGTCAGCAACGAGTTGGCGAACAACTACATTGACTGGACTGTCGTCTGCGCTGCGCACATCCTCGTCGAAACAGAGGATGAAGCAGCAGTGGTTCTCGTGAGACTCGATGCAGGTGAGGACTTCGGCGAGGTGGCACGCGAGCTTTCCACGGACGTTGGCTCCGGAGCCAATGGTGGTGATCTTGGCTGCAGGTCACCAGCTGGATACGTCCCTGAGTTCGCCGCTGCGACCATGACTGCTGACATCGGTGTCGTCACCGACCCGGTGGAGTCCGAGTTCGGCTATCACATCATTCTCGTATCACAGCGTGAGGAGGCCACTCCCGAGGTCGTGCGAGCATCCATGGAGCGCGATGCGATCGCAGGTGCCGTGGATTCCTGGTTCCTGAGCGTGATCACTGATGCTGTTGTCGTAGTGGATGAGGCCATAGGCGTTTGGGTGACAGATCCCACGCCCCAGGTCGTGACGATCAACTAGGCGGCCCCGATCCGCCGACCGCTTCGCTGTCCGACACACGACCGCTCGCAGCCCGCTTTCCGATGACGGGCACTCCGGTCCTATGTTGTGAGGGTTCCCCCGTACGTCGTATGTCGTGTGTCGCCGAAGGCGAATCCCTAAGCCGTAGGCCGGGGACGCCGATATGTCCCTATGGCTTGGAAACGAATTCTTATTGGAGGGCTCGCTGCGGTTGCATTCGTCGCGGTGTTGCCCGGCACTGCATCGGCCGCCGAATTGGGCGAGAACGTCGACTACAAATTGGTGTTCCCTGTTGATGGGACGCATCACTTCTCGGACACGTTCTGGGCTGGCCGATCACACGGCTTTCACACGGGCCAGGATCTCATGGCCGACAAGATGACGCCCGTGGTGGCAGCAGCTTCGGGTGTCGTACGCCTTGTGAACTGGACCGCCCGCCCCGACATGAATCCGACGCGTTGTTGTTCACTCGTCATCAAACACGATGACGGCTGGGAGAGTTGGTACATCCACCTCGACAACGACACCACGGGAACTGACGACGGACGGGGCTGGGGCATCAAGAGAGCGATAAAGCCGGGCGTGCGCGTCGAAGCCGGTCAGCACATTGCTTGGGTTGGAGACAGCGGAAATGCCGAGAACACCAAACCCCAAGTCCATTTCGAACTGAGAGACCCCGCAGGCACAGTTGTCAACTCCTATCGGTCTCTCGTCACAGCTGGTGGAAACGACGTGGGGAAGGGTCCAAGAGACCCTCTGATCGGCGGGTCAAGGATCCTGAATCGCGGCGTGTATGGCGCCGATGTGAGGGCCCTCCAGATCGCCCTCAAAGGAGTAGGCCACTCTGTTGGAGGTGTCGACGGTCGCTTCGGACCTCGAACCCAATCCGCTGTCGAGGCATTCCAGAGGACTTTCGGGCTCTCCGTTGATGGTGCAGTCGGCCGCGTCACAAGGACCGCGTTGTTTGGGGCTACTCACAATGACGATACAGGGGCAGTACTCTCCGTCGGCTCGCGCGGCAACAGGGTACGCGGGCTTCAGGCGTTCTTGGCCAAAGGCGGACTCACGCCTGGACCGGCTGATGGCGTATTCGGTCCCATGACTCTCAGAGCAGTGTTGTCCTTCCAGAAGCGGTCGAAACTATGGGTCGATGGGCTCGTGGGCCCGCGTACGTGGTCAGCGCTCAGCAAGCTCGAGTGAGCATCGCACTTCCCGATAGACAT
>JAMBLH010000213.1 GCA_023336875.1 Actinomycetes bacterium | reverse complement strand
GTCTCGGACACGATCTTTACGATGCCATCAATCTGGCCCATAATGATCGCCCTGCCAACACCTCGCATGCCATGTTCGGTCGCTGTGACGTCGACTCCCTCATCGGATGCGTCCGCAGCGGTCTTGCCCACCCAGGCGATCTCTGGATGCGTGTAGACGACCATTGGAATGGCGCTGTAATCAACCGCCGCTGTGTGTCCTGTGGCGATGTACGTGACCGCCGCAATGGCCTCGGCAAAAGCAACATGAGCCAGCTGGGGACTCCCCGCCACGATGTCGCCCACGGCATAGACGTTCTCAGAGCTTGTCTGCATCGTTGCCGTGTCCACCGCAACGAACCCGCGGTCTGTGGTGACGCCCACAACGTCAAGGCCCAAATCGCCGGTGACCGGTTTGCGACCAACAGCGACAAGGACGACATCCACTTCAACAGACTCGTCCTTATACGGGACCGTGACACCCGTGTCGGTGACCTTGGCCGGCCCAACACCCACGCCAAGGTGGGTGACGATCTTTCGCTTCTTGAATGCCCTGGCGAGAACCTTCGCGGCCTCGGGTTCCATTCCAGGAACGAGCTGGCCCTCCATCTCGAAGAGGTGGACCTCTGTTCCGATCTCTGCGAGGAACGATGCGAACTCTGTACCGATGACGCCTGCACCGATGATCGCAACACTTCCCGGCTGTTCGGTCCAGTCGAGGGCTTCATCAGACGTGACGATCGTCGTTCCATTGATCTCATAACCAGGGATCGTGGCGGCTTCGGACCCCGTGGCCAGGATGATGTTCCGCGCCTCGATCCTCGTCTCTTCTCCCTCAGAATCTGTCGCCGTGACCTCTCCCGGACCGCTGATTCGGCCGTAGCCATCGATCACCTCGACACCACGTTGTTTCAGGATTCCGCTGAGGCCGCCAACGAGTCCCTCGACGATCTTCTGCTTCCTCTCGAGTGCTTGGGGCCAGGAGAACTCTGGCGGCGAGGAGACAACGCCGAATTCGCCTGCACGTGCGACGGTTGAGTAGACCTCTGCCGACTGGATCCATGCCTTGGCGGGGATGCACCCTCTGATGAGACAGGTTCCACCAACGCGTTCCTTCTCAATCAGCACCACTGAAAGGTCGAAATTGTGGGCGTAGAGGGCCGCGGCATATCCGCCAGGTCCTCCACCGATGATGGCGATGTCATACATGAACTAGACAGCTCCAGAGAGTCGAAGGCAATGGCTCAAGAATAGTGGCTTCACCGCACCCATGGCGGCGGTTGTTCTGTGTCGATGTCGTAGCGGTCGATAGCCTCCTGGACCACGGATGGCTCAATCGACCCTTCGCGGGCAAGCTGGCTGAGAACGCTGACAACGATGTCGCCTGCCCCGACCTCGAAGAACGTACGCAACGCCTCCCTTGTGTCGCTGCGACCATATCCGTCTGTGCCAAGAGACACGAATGAGCGCGGCGCAAAGAGCGCAATCTGGTCAGGGACGATGTGCATGTAGTCGGTGACGGCAACAATCGGGCCTTCGGACGCCGCGAGGCGCTGGGACACGAGAGGCACCCGCGGTTCGTCAGCGGGGTGGAGCCTGTTCCATCGTTCTACCTCAAGGGCTTCCTCGCGGAGGCTCTTGTAGGACGTGACGCTCCACAGGTCGGCGCCGACCCCGAAGTGCTCGCTGAGTTCGTTCTGCGCTGCTCTGGCAGCAAGATGGGCCGGACCGGAGAATAGGATCGTGGCGGACAAGGAACTGTCGCTCCGTGCAGCCTCGAACAGGTACATCCCCTCAAGGATCGCATCATCAATCCCTTCCGGCTTGGCCGGCTGCACATACGCCTCGTTGTACAGCGTGAGGTAGTAGAACTCATCTTTGTCCTGGCCGTACATGGTTTCGATCCCACGTTCGATGATCGTCGCCATCTCGTAGGCAAAAGCAGGGTCGTAGGCCATGCATGAAGGAATCACCGATGCAAGCACATGGGAGTGGCCATCCTGGTGCTGGAGCCCTTCACCTGCGAGCGTCGTCCTTCCCGCGGTGGCGCCGAGCAGGAACCCTCTCGCCCGCGCATCTGCCGCGCCCCACAGCGCATCGCCTACGCGCTGGAACCCGAACATGGAGTAATAGGTGTAGAACGGGACCATCGGGACGCCCCTCGTCGTATAGGACGTCGCGGCAGCGATCCAGCTTGCGGTCGACCCAGCCTCTGTAATTCCTTGCTCGAGGATCTGGCCGTCCGTCGCCTCCTCATAGGACAGGATGAGGTTGTGATCGACGGGCTCATAGAGCTGGCCCTCTGGTGCGTAGATCTTTATCTCCTTGAACAAGGCGTCCATGCCGAACGTCCTGCCTTCATCGGGGATGATCGGGACGATCCTGTCGCCAATGTTCGGGTCACGCGTCAGGGCCCGAAGCAGTCTCGTGAACGCGCCTGTGGTTGAGACCTCGATGGCCCCTGATCCGGCATCAAATTCGGCAAACGGAGTGTGGTCGGGAAGCTGAAGGGGCACACGAATCGGCAGCCCGCGGGTTGGGATTGGACCATTCAGTTCTGCTTTCCGTGCCTCCATGTAGGTGTACTCAGGGGAGTCCTCGGCGAACCGGATGTAGGGAGGCTGTCCGTCCTCGAGGTCGGCGTCTGAAATCTCATCGTGGAGGTGCAACTTGTCGCGTAGGTCCTTGAGCTGGGCACCTGTGAGCTTCTTGATCGAGTGGGTGGCATTCTTGCCTGAGACATCCGACCCGAGGGTCCAACCCTTGATCGTCTTCGCGAGAATGACCGTCGGCGCACCCTCAAGACGAGTCGCCGACCGATACGCCGTGTAGAGCTTCCTTGGGTCAAGCCCACCTCGCCTGAGATCCCATATCTCGTCATCCGTCATGTCGGCAACGAGCTCCTGTAGCTCGGGCTCGGGGCCAAAGAAGTGCTCACGCACGTACGCACCGGATTCTGCCTTGAACCTCTGGTACTCGCCATCGACGGTCTTGTTCATCCTCGCGACGAGGGCACCCGTCGTGTCGCGTGCGATGAGGTCGTCCCAGTCTGATCCCCAGATGACCTTGATGACGTTCCACCCAGCTCCCCGGAACATCGCTTCGAGTTCCTGGATAATCTTGCCGTTGCCCCGCACAGGGCCGTCGAGTCTCTGCAGGTTGGCGTTGACCACCCAGACGAGGTTGTCGAGCTTCTCACGGCCAGCAAGAGATATGGAGCCAAGCGTCTCTGGTTCATCTGTCTCGCCGTCGCCAAGGAAGAGCCATATGCGCGAGTCACTCGTGTCATCGATCCCTCGGTTTTCGAGGTACTTCAGGAACTGCGCCTGATAGATGGAGTTGATGGGCCCGAGACCCATTGAAACGGTTGGATACTCCCAGAATTCGGGCATCAGGCGTGGGTGCGGGTAACTCGAGAGCCCAGGCTCGCCAATCTCGCGCCTGAATCTGTCGAGGAGCGTTTCATCGATCCGTCCCTCGAGGAAAGCCCTTGCGTAGATGCCAGGGGTCGAGTGGCCCTGGAAGTACACATGGTCCCCAGGGGTCCCGTCGGCCTTCCCTCTGAAGAAGTGATTGAAGCCAACCTCGTAGAGCATTGCCGATGATGCAAAGGTCGACAGATGACCACCGATCCCGTCCGCGGCCTTGTTGGCGCGGATCACCATTGCGGCTGCGTTCCATCGGACGTAGCGCCTGATCCTCTTCTCCAGGTACTCGTCCCCTGGATAATCAGCCTCTGCTGACGGGGGAATCGTGTTCACGTAGGGCGTTGTGATCGAGCCAGGCACGGTGACTGACTCCTCACGCGAACGTTCGAGCAGTCGCGACATCAGATAGGTCGCTCGGCTCGTGCCGTCCACATCAACGACTGATTGCAGCGCGTCAAGCCACTCCTCCGTCTCGACGGGGTCGATATCGGTGAGCTGATGCGTGAACCCGTCCAGATAGATAGGATCTTCGGCCATTCCATGGCTCCAGGTCGTTGGGGGCACACAGCGTAGCGAGCGGCCAGAGGCCCACGCCCGCCCGATACTCTTGCGGCGTGCAGACCCGCTACCTCATTCTCGCCTCGCTGGCCGCGGGGCTCGTGATCCTTGCCGCGACGGCGATCTGGTTCTCGACACTGTGACGACGCTCTCGATTACCACCACAGATGGCGAGCAGCTCGAAGTGATCCACGACAGCAGTGGAGATTCCCGCGGCACGATCGTGTTGTGTCACCCGCACCCCCAGCACGGCGGCACGATGCGCGCGCCGATGCTCGGCGCAATTGCAAAGCACGCGGTCGCGCAGGGTTTCGACGTTGTGCGCTTCAACTTCCGCGGCGTGGGCGGGTCAACGGGTATCCACGGAGACGGCAAGGCTGAACTCCACGACGTCGATGCCGCAGTGGAATTCGCGTCGACGTTCGGAATGCCCATCGCAGGAATGGCGGGGTGGTCGTTCGGCGCAGCGGTCTGCCTCAATTGGCAGGCGGACACGCGTTCAGCAGTGAACTATGTCGGCATCGCGCCACCTGTCAACAGCCCCCTTACGCCACCCCTACCCGACCCCTCGCGGCTGGCGCCCGCACGACGCGCATTCGTGATCGGCGAGAAGGACCAGTTCATCCCTGCAGACGAACTCGCGACCTACGCCGCATCCATCTCCGCTGAGATCATCCGGTATCGAGGCACGGACCACTTCTTTGTGCTGAAGCACAAAAGGCTGGCCGAGGACGTGCTAATGCTGCTTGGAGGCTAAACGGCCCTGAAGCCGCGGTTGCGGGCCTCGGGGAGAGAGTCAGGACCGAAGGATTGGAGTTGCTTGCGGTCGAAGAGATCCTCGGCGGCGATGCGCTCGGAGAGCTGCTCCGACTGGGCATCATCGTCCGTGTCATAGACGCGCATGTCATCGCGCGTTGCGACGTAGCGGTGTTCCTCGAAGCGAGGGAATCTTGCCATGTGAGTCTCCTATCGTGTCCGACGTTAGTCACTCGCCTGGTTCGACAATGTCTCCGACGGCACCGATGGCATTGAGGTATTCGGCCTGGTGGTCCATCACCGCGTAGATCTGCTCAGGTTCATAGGCGTGTCCCTCCTCAAGGGACTGCTCCTGTGTGTAGGCGGCGGCAGCCTCACCTCCCACGATCGGCTGGCCATCCCCTTCCCAAAGTTCGGGTTTCTGGAGATAGTGCATCTCCCACTCGAGTATGCGCCGGACGTCTGACTTCTTGAGTCCGAGTTTGTCCTCCCCGAGCGCATCCCATATGAACTCTATGGAATCCTCAACGCCATAGATCGCCTCAGGTTGCTGCATCCTGCGAGACTCCTGCCAGAACACTGCGATGCCGAACGCAAACACGAGCAACATCAGAGCTGCGAAAAAGAGGGGTCCGCTCATGGTGGGGAGCGTAGGCGGGTGTCAGATATCTCCGTTCCACCGATACCTTTCCACTGCCGAGTCGACCTGGAGTTTGATGTCCTTCGAAACAATGAAGCTATTCTTCGCTATGGGTGCCATCGCTGCGAACCTGCTGACGGTGGCCCTCATCGTTATTGGCATTGCGGGGCGGAACAAGGACGAGAGTCCATTCGAGTTCCTTCGCGGGATGACGCTGTGGCTTGCAGGTGGCGTCGCCATCGCGGCAATGGCTGGAAGCCTCTACCTCTCCGAGGTCGTACACCTCATCCCCTGCAAGCTCTGCTGGTATCAACGAATCGCCATGTACCCGTTGGCGATACTGCTTCCGGTTGCCGCATGGCGAAAGGACAACGGGTTCAGACTCTACGGAGCGGTCCTCGCGGTCATCGGTCTTGGTATCGCGATCTGGCACCGGCTGATGCAGGCGTACCCAAGCCTTGATTCTGGAGCATGCGCCGCTGTTGGGCCACCGTGCTCAGCTCCCTACATCACCGAATTTGGATTCGTCACGATCCCCTACATGGCGCTCTCGTCGTTTTTACTGATTCTCGCGCTGTTATGGGCAAACCATGTCAATAGCACGCGAACCGTGGCAACATCCGCGTGACAGATTTCAACTGCTTCACCATTCACCACACACAGAGGAATAACAATGGCTGAAAAGACCTCATCTGCGTCCAGAACTGCCATCATCATCGGGGCCGTTGGCGCCCTCGTCGTGCTGCTGCTCGTGTTCGCTGTCGTATTCGGAAACGAAGAGGCAGGTGCCGAGTATGGCGAGCCTGTCGTCGAGGGCACTGCACTCACCCTCTTCCCGAACTCCCAGTCGGTCGACTTCTCAGCCGCTGGACAGGTTGCACCAGACGTGTTCGGTAAGGACTACGTCGGCAACGACGTATCGATAACAAATGACGGTATCGCCAAGGGCGTCGTGTTCGTCGCACACTGGTGTCCTCACTGCCAGGAGGAAGTGCCACGAGTCCAGGAATGGCTCAACAACGGCGGTGGCGT
>JAMBLH010000212.1 GCA_023336875.1 Actinomycetes bacterium | reverse complement strand
TACGTTTTCACCGACATCCAGGGAAGTACCAAACTCTGGGAGGAGTCTCCCGATGCGATGATGGAAGCCCTTGGTTATCACGACGCCGTGATAGACCGGGCTACCGAAGCGAACGATGGCGTCTCGGTGAAGCCTCGTGGAGAAGGAGATAGCCGTTTCTTGGTCTTCCAGAGGGCTGCGGACGGTGTAGGCGCGGCAGCCGATATCCAGCGGGGCCTTGCGAGAGTCGATTGGCCAACATCGACAGCAGTTCTGGTGCGCGTTGCTGTGCACACTGGTGCTGCTGAGCTCCAATCAGGTGACTACTACGGAACCGCGGTGAATCGTGCCGCACGTCTTCGGGCTCTTGCCCACGGGGGCCAGACCGTGGTTTCCGCTGCGACCTATGAGTTGATCAGGGACGCTGTTCCGGCAGGGGTGGATGTTCATGACCTCGGACTGCACGGGTTGAAGGATTTGAGTGTGCCGGAGCATGTCTTCCAGATTGACATCGACGGTCGGCCGGGGACGTTCGCACCGCTGCAGTCTCTTGAGGCGATCCCTAACAACCTTCCGGTTCAGCTGACTGAATTTGTGGGTCGCGAGGTTGAGATTGAAGAGGTCAAACTGGGACTCGACCAGTCGAGATTGCTCACAATCCTCGCGCCGGGTGGGGCTGGGAAGACTCGGTTGGCGATTCAAGCTGCTGCTGATCTGACATTCGACTTCCCGGACGGTGTTTTCTTCGTGGCGCTCGCTCCGATTCTTACCGGTGACGAGGTCCCGCAGGCGATCTTCGAGGCACTTGGAGTTCCCATCGCAAGTGGCGATGACATGCGCACCCAACTTCTGGATTATCTGAGATCTAAGAGTCAATTGCTAATTCTGGACAATTTCGAGCATCTCGTCGGTGGACCGGCTCTCGTGTCGGAGATTCTCACGTCCGCTCCTCAAGTGAAGATCATCGCGACGTCGCGGATCAGGCTACGCGTCGGCGGCGAGTCAGTGCTGGTGCTACCCGGCCTGGACACAACTTGGGAGACCCCAGAGGAGGCAGCGAAGGCAAGTTCCGTGGCGCTCTTCGTGGACGCTGCCCGTCGGACAGATCGATTGTTTCGTGTTGAAGAAGCCGATCTCGAACCCCTGAGACGGGTCATCCACCTTGTTGAGGGGTTGCCCCTTGGAATCCTTCTGGCTGCGGCCTGGACGGACACGCTCGGTATAGATGAGATCGCGGACGAGATAACGAATAGCCTCGACTTCCTCGAGAGCGACCTGGACGACACACTGGACCGTCATCGAAGCATGCGCGCTGTATTCGACTCCTCGTTGGCGCTTCTCGACGAGGAGGAACGGCGAATGTTCACGGCCCTCTCGGTTTTTCAGGCCGGTTTCACACGCAACGCGGCAGAGCAGGTGGCGGGAACCACCCTGCGCAGCCTCTCCAACCTGATCAGCAAGTCGCTTGTCACAGCAGACCGAGATTCAGGTCGGTATTCGATTCACGCGCTGCTACGTCAATACGCCGAGGAACTGTTGATATCGGATGCCGTGCTCCACCAGGAGACGGGCATTGCATACATCGCCTTCTACAGCCAGCTGGTAGCCGAGTCTGAGCGGTTGATCACGCTCGCTGACCAGAGGCGCGCCCTGTCAATCGTCGAGGATGACATCGAGAATGTCAGGTCTGCCTACAGGCGAAGCCTGAGCCGGCGCGACGCCTCGGCCGTGCGACGTTTCGTTTTGGGACTGTGGTTCCTGTATGAGGTGCGGGGGTGGCACCAAGCGGGACAAGCCCTGTTTGAGCAAGCGTTGGAGACATTTCCGCAGGGCTCTGACGACGAAAACATTGTGATCGCCCGCGAAACCGCTGCGGGTGCGCTGGGAAAATTTGTGGCCTACCTCGGCCAGCCTGCTGAGGGGGCAGCTATGTCAGGGCTGGCGGCCGACAGGCTGTCCCAAACTTCGGACCGGTATGGGGAACTGATGGCCTTAGAGGCGCGATGTGACGGCCTGGCCTACCTGGGAGACTGGAGCGAGATCCGCGAAGTCGCGTCCTCGGCCATTGACATCGCAGAGGAACACGACTGCGGATGGTGGCGGGCCGGGATGCCGAACTGGCTGGCGATAGCCGAAGCACAGCTGGGCAATACCGAGCAGGCAACGGCCGCAGTTGAGGACGGCAACAACCGTCTCGCTCAACTGGGCGACGACTTCTTCATGGCATGGAATGTGATGGTCCGAGCCAGCATCGAAGCCATGAGCGACCAACTCGATGCTGCGACGGCGTCCAACCAGAAGCTCGTCGAACTCTCCCGCGGGCTTGGCTTCCAGCGCACCCTTCAATTCGGTCTCCAGGGTCTTGCGGACGTGAGCATGGCAGCAGGTGATCTGTCCGCAGCTCAAGGCGCATTCCTCGAGTGTCTAG
>JAMBLH010000211.1 GCA_023336875.1 Actinomycetes bacterium | reverse complement strand
GTGCTGTTCGTCGTCGACGGGCAGCGTGGCGCTACCCACCAGGAGCAACGCCTCGCTGAGGAGATCGCGAATGCCGGGGCGGGTCTAATCATTCTCCTGAACAAGTGGGACGAACTCACGGACGACGAGCGTCTCGAAACAGAGGACTCCGTTGCAGATCGCCTTGCATTTGTCGACTGGGCACCAGTACTACGCATGTCAGCCCTCACTGGTGCCAGAACCCACCGCCTTCCAAAGTACATACGCATGGTCCTCGAACACCGAAGACAGAGGATTCCTGCGTCAGAAGTCAACAAGCTGGTACGCACCCTCCAGGAGGCACATCCTCCTCCTGTGAGGAAGGGCAGGCGGCCGAAGATCCTCTATGCGGTCCAAGCCGAGACCGATCCGCCAACGTTCGTGCTATTCGTACGTGGAGGCGAACTCGGAACCGACTACATTCGGTTCATCGAGAACCGGATCAGAGAGGCCCATGACTTCACAGGAACACCCATCAGGATCCGCACGAGGAACCGCCACTGATGGATGAGCGGCTCACCAAGGCGACAGATCACGCTGTCGGTGGCGGACCGAAGCGGTATCACGACAAGCTCAAGACCCAGGGGAAGCTGTTTGTTCGTGACCGCATCGACCTGCTCGTCGATTCCGAGAGCTTCGTCGAGGACGGTCTTCTTGCACGAAACGACGACGATGCGCTCGCGGCTGATGGCGTTGTGACCGGTAGGGCACGAGTTGCAGGACGACCGGTGATGGTCATCGCCAATGATCCGACTGTGAAGGCGGGTTCGTGGGGACGGATAACCGTCGAGAAGATGATCAGGGCACTCGAAGCCGCCTACGACGAACTCCTGCCCGTGTTCTACCTCGTCGACTCCGCGGGTGCACGGATCACAGACCAGGTCGAACTCTTTCCCGGCAGGAGGGGAGCGGGGAAGATCTTCTACAACCAGATCAAGCTCTCAGGCAGGGTTCCTCAGATCTGCTGTCTCTTTGGACCTTCTGCCGCTGGCGGGGCGTACATTCCTGCGTTCTGTGACGTCGTCGTGATGGTCGAGGGCAATGCATCGATGTACCTTGGTTCACCGAGGATGGCACAGATGGTCGTTGGCGAGGACACCACGCTCGAGGCCATGGGTGGCGCTCGGGTGCACTGCGAGACATCTGGGTGCGGAGATGCACTCGTGATCTCAGATGAGGAGGCGATTGAATGGGCAAAGGAGTACTTCTCCTACGTTGCCGACAACTATCGAGTCCACCCCCACGAGTACGAGTCGGAACTGCCTTCCGAAGCATTCGATATCGCAACCGTACTCCCGGATGACCCCAAGGGTGGCTACGACATGCATGACTTCATCGACGGACTGGTTGACGAAGCCTCGTTCTTTGCCGTCAAGCATCTCTTCGCGCCTGAACTCATCACCGGCTTTGCACGGCTCGACGGATCGCCAATCGGTATCGTTGCCAGCCAGCCTGCCCACTTGGGGGGTGTCCTCTTCGTCGACTCAGCGGACAAGGCGGCTCGATTCATGTGGCTATGCGATGCTTTTAACATTCCGCTGCTCTTCCTGGCCGATGTTCCAGGTTTCATGATCGGGAGCAAGGTCGAGGCCGAGGGCATCATCCGTCACGGCGCGAAGATGATCACCGCTATGGCTGAGGCCACCGTGCCTCGCATCTCCGTCATCGTGCGCAAGGCGTATGGCGCAGGGCTCTATGCCTTCTCGGGTCCAGGTTTCAGCCCGGAGGCAACCATTGCACTTCCCACGGCCGAGATCGCTGTCATGGGGCCCGAGGCCGCAGTCAACGCGGTCTATTTCAACGTGATTGAGGGTCTCGAGGAGCCAGAACGATCCGCGTTCGTTGATGAAAAACGTGCCGAATACGAGGAGGACGTCGATCTCATGCATCTCGCGTCGGAGGACGTTATCGACGCTGTCATCGGACCGGAAGATCTCAGAGCTGAATTGATCAAGCGCTATGCCATTGCGGTTCGCAAGGACCGCGTCTTCTCCGACAGGCGCCACGGAGTACCACCCGTATGACAACCGATCCCGACGAACGGCCCAGTTCCGCCGATGAGGACGAGGAAGCGGATCCCGGTTGGCCATGGAGCTTCCTACTGCTCGTTGTAGCAGGCGGGCTCTACCTGATCCTGCGGTTCGTCCAACTTGCACAAGGGCTCTTCGATTGACGGAGCGTGACCCCTACACAGAGCGGCTGGAGCGACTAAGCGGCGCTCGATGGAAGAACGTCCTCAGTGTGCAAGCACCGTATCGATGGAATCTCAGGCGCCTGGAGCCCGGACGGGTTCTCGATGTGGGTTGCGGCATCGGCAGGAACCTGCGGCATCTCGATGGGAACGCCGTCGGAATCGATACGAGCCAGGCGTCGGTTGACGTTGCGAACAGTCGAGGCTGCGTTGCGTATACGGTAGATGACTTCGGCGATTCCGAGGATGCTGTCCCTGGCGGATTCGAGTCACTGCTCTTCGCCCACGTCCTCGAACACATGCCGCTGAGCGATGCCTCGGATCTCATGCGGGAGTATCTGCCCTACATCGCCCCGGGCGGCCAGATCATCGTCATCGTGCCCCAGGAGGCTGGTTACGCATCAGACGATACGCACATCAATTTCCTCGAATCCAGCGATGTCACCAGCCTGATGGAGGACTGCGGACTTGTCGAGATACGCGACTACTCCTTCCCGTTTCCCAGGAGGCTCGGGAAGTTCTTCCGCTACAACGAAACGGTTGTGGTCGGTCGCGTCCCCGCTTCTTAGACACTCGCTACCGCAGCGTCGCCCGCAAGCGTGGCTACGCAGGGCGCGGCCTCTAACCTGCCGGCAACGGGACGTGGCGCAGTTTGGCAGCGCACCAGTCTGGGGGACTGGGGGTCGCCGGTTCAAATCCGGCCGTCCCGACGGAGTGAAACCCCTGCCGTAGGGGGCTGTCGCACAGACGGTCTCCGGGCAAGGGTTTTCAGCGTTTCCCGGGTGGGGGCGCGTTGATCCTGGTTCGAGATTCAGGTGGCTGCGAGTTGTTT
>JAMBLH010000210.1 GCA_023336875.1 Actinomycetes bacterium | reverse complement strand
GGTTGGTACACGATGCGCATTCCAAGCGGCCGCTTCGATGAAGCTGTTGGCCGTGTCGAACAGTTGGGAGAGCGTGTGTCCGCCTCACTCTCGAGCCAGGACGTCACCGAAGAGTATGTCGATCTCGAGGGGCGTCTCAACTACTGGCGTCAGCAGGAAGCGTTCTATTCGAACCTCATGGACGAGGTAACAGAGGTCAACGAACTGTTTGCCCTCCAGAAACAGATGCAAGAAGTGCTGCTGACGATTGAACAGATCGAAGGCAGGAAGCGCTATCTCGACAGTCGTACGGACTTCGCGACGCTGACCGTTGGACTGACCGAGGTGCCAGGGGAACCGGTAGTACCACCGGTCGAGCCCGCGCCGGCCAGTCCAGGAACTATCGAACGGGCCTTTGAACAGGCCGGTGAGGTGCTCCTTGCGACGGTCGCGTTCATCATCGTTGCGGCTGCGGTTGCGATTCCGATCGGCATCCTGGTGCTGATGGTCTACGGCGTGCTGCGAGCGGTTCTCGCCACAACCCGCCGCAGGGAGAACCCCGCTGAGGGCTGATCCGCGTACCCACCCGTTCTTGCGTCACTGAGGGCCGTATGGCAGTCCTCAGTTACGCAAGAACGGACGTCGATGTCAGGACTTGAGGGTGAAGGGCGGATATTCGTCGGTCAGAGCCGCGATCCAGGCCCAGGTTCGTGCCCACCACCGGTGGAATCCAACGAAGTAGAAATGCAGCGCGAGCGGGAGCGACCCTGTGACAAGGATGTACACGTACCCGACCCACGCGGCAACCAGTGTTCCAAGGGTGAGCCACACGAGGATGAAGAGGTGTGGGAGTGCCAGGAGAGGCCGGAGGAGGAGTATTCCCGCAATGGCGAGGGGCCGGCTCTGAGGTTCGGGAGCCTCGACAACTGTCACTTGCGCGGGATAGTTGTCATCTGTGCCAAAGGTCGGGTAGATGTCCGTTGTGCTCGTGAACCACGCGAACACTCGGCTTGCCCAGGCGACGAAGATGATCTCAAGATTCTCCACCCAGTACGGCTTTCCCCCCTGGATGAGGATGTACCAATAGCCGATCCACACGACGAACTGCACTGCAATGAAGTACGCCGTGAGCAGGAAGAGGTGGGGAATGAGCAGAATCGCCTTCGAGAACAGCACGATCCCCGTCAGTGCGAGGAAACGACTGCGTTCCTCATCATCCACAGGGACGCTGAAGTCAACTGGATAGGCTGATTCGGTCATTTCCACCTCGATTGCTGATACTCATTGAACTCATCTGTGAGGAGACTCCTGGTGGAGTTTCCCATACGTACGTAGAAGTCCGCCGTTCTTCCACCCTTTGGCGCGTCCAGAAACACGGGACGATCTGATTGTGCAACGGTAACAACCACCACGTACTGACCCGCATAGGACTCGAATTCGATGGTGACGAAAGCAACGGCGGGTTTGCCAATCGTTCGCTGGAGATAGTCGACGAGCCACAGTTGGTACCGATCATGGTCCGGTTCCTTCATGACAGCGAGATCTTTTTCGAGTCCGAGGGCACGGCCATCGTCATCGATTCCGATGATCAGCACCCCCCCTTCGCTGTTGAGGAAACCAGCAACGGTCTTGGCCGTTGCGAGTTCGATTGCGTCATCGCGAGCACCCGTATGGAGATTCACCCTGGCTGTCGACTTGAACTCGACTGTCGATGTCTCTCCGCCCGTGATTTGGTCGGTGATCGATGGTTGGGCCGTACGTCTCCATCCAAAGTGGTCGGCCGCCCACAGGAACAACGCCAGGACGATGACCGAGCCTGCAATGGCTCCGATGGCCGTGCCGAGGTCGAATCGATCGCGATCCGCAGTGCCTGTGAGGAAATTGATCGCTCCGCCCCCGAAGGCTGCACCCACCATCCCGATGATCGTGGTCTCCGCAAGTGACAGTCGTTGTTCGCCTGGGAGAAGGAACCGGGCAATAGACCCGAGAACCAGTCCAGCGACGAGTATCGCAATGATGAAGAGGGACGTTTCCATTTGTCAGCCAGAGTACCGGGTCAGCGGAGTTCGACGCCGCGATCGCCTTCGCTGATGTGACCAATCACGACCGCATCGAGGTCAGACGTTTCGAACGCGGAGAGTGTGGCGTCGACATCGGATTCATCCACCACACACGTAAAGCCGATCCCCATATTGAAGGTGCGGAACATGTCACCCATGGGAACGTCGCCAAGCCTCTGAATGACGCTGAACACGTGAGGCACCTCCCAGCGAGAGCGTTCGATCACAGCACGCGATCCCTCGGGAAGAACTCGAATTACGTTTCCTGGTAACCCGCCGCCTGTTATGTGTGCAAGACCGTGTGGTCGAACTCGAGCAAGCATGTTCACGACACCGGGGGAGTACACGATGCTCGGCTCCAGGAGTACCTCGGCCGTTGGTG
>JAMBLH010000209.1 GCA_023336875.1 Actinomycetes bacterium | reverse complement strand
GGCCTCGAAGCACATTGAAAGCTCGGCATTCTTGACGCGGCGACCCCCGACATTCATACCACGCAGAAAGGCTACGTAAACGGGCATGGAGCGACGGTAGCGGTGCCGCGAGGTCGATGGCCATCTGGGCCGGTCCAAACGTAATCCCTCGAGCGGTACCTGCACCGCCAAACCCGACATTCGTGGGCGTTACTGGACTCGAACCAGTGACCCCCGCCTTGTAAGGGCGGTGCTCTAGCCAACTGAGCTAAACGCCCGGGTCGGGCAATGGTAATGCTTCGCATTGCTTGGGAGTTGCTTCGCAACTCTGGTTAGGCGGGTTCGGTTCCCCGGAGTTGCAAACAACTCCCAAGGAACGCCACGCGTTCCCGAACGCGTTGCGTTCCCCGCTACTTGAGACGGATCGTTGATCCTGGCTTCGTGGTGCGCATCTGGCCAGCCCGTTGAACGAATTCGTTTTCTTCGACACGGGAATTCGTATTCGTGCATCCCCCCGCAGCGTGAGGTTGGTAGTCGACCCTCATCGACTTCACCGCCCGCACTCCCCCATCGACCGACACCGCTGTCGCGTTGGACCAGCGTGCTTCGAATCTGGGACCATCACATGGACCGAATGATTCGATATACATGACAGGTCCGCGGATGTAGGGACTCCTGCTGAACAGTTGTCGGATCTCGTCACGCTCGCCACTGCGAAGATTCGTGATCGAACCCAGCCACGGAAACAAGCCGTCTGATCGCTCCTCGCCGCGCTCGATCGTGAGTCGGTACGGTACACCCTTCTCCCATCGGAAATCTCGAGTCGCCTTCTCGTCAATCGCCGAAGGGATAACAGGCTCGCTGGACTCGAGACGCTCGCCCTTGGCTGTGTAGCCCTCCCAATTCACCGCACCGCGGTGAGGAAATCGGGGATGATGCTGAAGACCGAGGTGACAGCTCCCCCCTCCCGGCTTGGCAAACGTTCCCTGGATGGCGAACGACACCAACCTATCGATCTCTGGCCTCGCGGCGACATCGAGTGTGACGGATACCTCGATGAGGCGCTCCCCGTAGGGAAGATCCCACCAGAGAAAGAAGGACGATGCCCCGCTCGCGCTCGTCGGGGTCCCGGACACTCGTTCACCGACGCGCGGAGATAACAGATTTCTGACCCACTCCTGCATGTAGGAATCTTACCCCCGACATGCTGTCGGCGGGAGGTTTGTCTACGCTCACATCCGTGGCTGTCGTAAAGAACCCGATACTGCGCGTCGTACTCCTAGCTCTTGGTTGGTTGTGGGTCGCAATCGCGTTCATCGGCGTGGTAATTCCGGGAATCCCGACGACTGGACCGATACTCCTGGCAGCATTCCTTTTCTCCAAGTCATCGGATCGTTTCGACCATTGGCTTCTGACGAACCCCCTGTTCGGCGGAATCGTCCGAGATTGGCGGGCAGGGAACGGCTTCACTGGGAGAGCAAAGACCGTTGCGGTCATCGCGATCTTCGTATCGTTCGGCATCACCACAATGTGGTTCGTGACGGCGCCGTATCCGCGACTGGCAATGTGGCTCCTAGCCGCTGCCATTGCAGCGTACGTCGTCACTCGACCGACGAAAACGCAAGATGTCGCACAGGAACAGATCGCGGCCTAGCCGTTCAGGTGCTCCTCACCCACAGTTGGTAGATCGGCTGGCATGAGGGGGTTGGGGCGATGATCGTGATAGTGGCGGAGGACCGCGGCGTCACATACCGAACAGAGATCCACTGGCCGGGTACCAACAACGGAGAGCTGCGTTCCGCGCGACTTCTCAATGATCGCAAGCGGGATTGTCTGAAGATCGTCACCACCACACGACGAGCATCTCTTCAAGAGAAGCCTCTGCCAACTCTCACCGCATTCGTCACAGGCCATGCTGACGGAATTTGCGGAGGCAACCCCTGCGAGGTTGTCCTTCTCACCGCACTGAGGGCAGCTGATGTCGATTGCCATCACAGATCTCGAAGAGCAGCGATTCCAGCGCGAGCTATTGCATACGGTCTGCCGTACTCGACGAACGCAGCTCCAACCGAACGTGCCTCATTACGAAACGCCGAGACGAGGAGAACCGAGCCACCGACAGACGTGACGTCGGTGACGTCCAATCGCACATCGTCGCTCGCTCCGACGATCGCCGCAACACCTCGCAGAACCGCTTTATCGATATCGCCATCGTCGGCAACCGGCTCGCTATGCACGCCACGCTCGTCGGACTCGATTTCGACCGTCACGCCGGAAACCGATTCAATGACCGCCACTCCCACGATCAACTGTCGATTGCTGGCAGGCCCCTGAAGATGTGTGGGAACGCTTTCGGCTTCGGCGCTTGGTAGCAACTCGACGAGGCCTCGACCCAATCCAGTACGTTTCCGGGGAGCTTTCTGTCGCGGAAGCACCACTGAGGGCATGGAGTTCGCCACGAGCTCATCGACGAGGTGCCTCACATCGTCGCCGGAGAGAGTGCCATCGAGCCACACGCGGGCCGTAGGAATGGCATCATTGTCCAGGGTCACCTCGGCAGCAGCCACACCAGGCAGCGCGTCGAGATCCGCCCGAAGGTTGTCAGTTGTCACATCATCTCCGCGCTTTGCCAGCACACGATAACAAGGCTCCGAGGTCTTGCTGCCTTACGTTCTCACCCGTGCCTGGACCATGATGCATGCATCGATGAGTGCAGGAATACCCAACTCAGCCACACGATCTCGAACTGCTTTGTCAGCAGCTCCAGGTTGAATCCAGACAGCAGCATCCTCGAGTTCGGCCACATCGTCGAGTACACGCAGCGTACGCGGCGGAGGGACCACGATATTGACGATATCAGGGGGTTCTGGCAGATCCGCAACCGAGCGGAAAGCCTCGTCGCCGTCCACGGTTGCTCTCCCTGGGTTCACAGCAACGACGCGATAGCCCTTGGCTTTGAGGTCTGTGTATATCTTCCACCCGAACTTGCCCGGATTGTCTGTCGCGCCAACTACGGCGATGAGTGGGTCGGGAAGTGCGAGCCGGCTTGCTACGGGGTCATTCATGGCTGGTATAACCTCATGTCACCACTGCTATTCCTCGGCGTCTTGTCTACCTGGTGTCGCAAAGACCGCCCCGATAGTGGCGAACATGATCTCAAGATCGACCCGCGTGGAACAGGTCTCAACATACCGATCATCCCATTCCGTCCGTGCGGAAAGCGCAATCGAATCACGACCATGAATCTGAGCGAGGCCAGTTACGCCAGGCTTGACCGTGAAGCGCGGGTTGTCGAGGCCTATGAGTTCGGCCTCCTCCACGACAAGCGGCCGAGGACCAACGAGTGACATTGAACCCTTGAGAACATTGACGAAGTTGGGAAGTTCGTCAATGGACCACTTTCTCAGGAAAGCTCCGACCTTCGTTATCCGCGGGTCATTTTCGATCTTGATCGTGTACTCATTGTCATCGGCATTAGCCCTTCGGAGTTCGGCCATATGCTCCTTGAACACGGTTTCGTCCTGATCGAACACCATCGTGCGGAGCTTCACCATCCAGAACAACTCACCATCGCGTCCCACCCTTTGTTGCCTGAATGCGGCTGGACCAGGCGAGTCGCGTTTCACTGCGATCGATGCGATCAGGATCACAGGGAACAGCAGGACAAGGGCGACCATCGATCCGCCGATGTCGAGCGAGCGCTTCATGACCAAGTAGCCATGCGAAATCTCGGTCTCATCGGAATCGTGGATCAACGCTGCCGCCACAAGAGCTGCAAGTGCAGCGACCTCGCCCACTGCAAACGCAACGACAACATGAAGAATCGGATCGTCGAATGGCAGAGCGACCATGCCGATGGCCGCGATCAGGGCGAACAGCCACGCGATCGCCAGTCTCAAAGACTGGCCCTTGGCGACAAGCACCTGACCTATGAACAGTCCACCAGCGGCGAGCACCACGCCAGCACCAGCTATCGCGGCGATGAACGGTGACGGCGCGAAATCAGACCCAAACGCAACGCCAACGAGCAGCGGCCCAAGTACAGCGCCGAGCAACGCACCTACACCCGAGAGAAGCACCGATGCAACCGCGATTCCCCGCGCCCAGGAACGTAACTCGCGGCGTTCACCTCGAACAGCCATTTCGGTGAACGAGGGCAGAATCCGTGCGATCAGGTTGTAGCCGAGGGTGAGTGGAGCCCTTGCAATCAGAAGTGTGGCGTACACCACTGAGAACTGGGCCGTCGTTGCACCGAGTCGAGAAGCAACGAGAGGGCCGGCGAGCAGGAGAGCCTGAGACGCGGCCGCTGCAAGGACAAGACCCGCGAGCAGCCCCTTCTCCGATGTGTCACCGAGATCGTCGACATCGACTCTGGGCTCGTTCCGTGAACGCTTCCATGGTCTCCACAGAACGATCACTACGGGTCCCAGAACGTGAGCCCATGCAAACCCTGTGACACTTGGGGCGATGATCGCAACACCAATGGCAATGGCGAGCCGAAGGACGGACGCGCCCGCGGAGGCGTACCCATACGAGCGAAACCGTCTATATCCAGCGAGATAGCCACGGCCGACGGAAAAGAAGAAGTGGACCGTCACGGTGGCCAGAACGAACAATATGAACACTTGTCTGGACGAGAAGGCGGCAAAGTAGTCGTCCCCGGACACGGCGACAACTATCCCTGCTGCAACTGCCGTTGATGCAGCAAGAGCGACAGCCCGAACCGGCACGACCCACCCTCTGGCGCCGAGAGTGAGCCTGCGGATCACGAACTGCTCAATCGGCATCAGCACGATGACAAAGGACAGAAAGTGAGCGGTGAGGAGAATGCCGATGGCTGCGAACCCCTCGACACCAAGCGACCGGCCAGCTAGGAACTGGTACGCATAGCCACCAAGTCCAGCGATGAGGCTGCCAACAACAATGTCGAGCGTGCCATCGCTTCGCAGGTAGGCGTACCGGGTGGCGCGCCCCTCAACCTGGTCCTCGTTCAACTCTTCCTGCGGTTCTTCCACATTCCCTCAAATCGGCGAAGTGGAGAATACCTGCCGATGAGCGACAGCAACGGATTCACGGACATCATCCGCAACCATTCTCTGTCTGACAGCTGATGGTTGGCGACTCGCCTGACATACATCCAATACGGGGACCCCTCACCTACCATCTCGCACGATGACAGATCCCGCTACTTCGTCGACGAATACAAAGCCGTTCCTCGCAGCTTTCGCGTCTGCGATCGTACCCGGCGTTGGCCAGTTCATTGCAGGCGATTCACGCAAGGGTCGCGTCCTCCTGATCATCGACGTCGCCATCGTTGCCGTCATCCTCTTCTTCTTCAGGGACAAGGTGTCGTTGCTGACAATGTGGATCAGACCTTCATCACTTGCATTGATGATGGTCGGCAACATCTTGCTTCTCGCGTACCGAGTGTGGGCAGCGGACGACGCCTATCGTTCCGCCTCTGCCAACAATGGTGCCACACGCACGGCTGCATCTGGATCGGTCATCCTTGGTGCTGTCCTCATCGGTTCGGTCCTTTTGGTGCCACACATGGTCTTTGGGTACTACGACGTCGTGCAGTACGACCTCATTACGTCTGTGTTCGGTGGCAATACTTCGGCATCTGCATCAGTTGCGACGACAACCGCGGCGACCACTCCAAGCACTGATGCGGAAGGCAACACCGTTGCGACAGATGCGGCCACGCCGACCACCGAGGCGCCCGCGGGTGCGTTTGCTGGAGACGATCGCCTCAACATCCTTCTCATTGGCGGCGACTTCGGCCAGGGCAGAACTGGTGTACGCACCGACACGATGATCACTGTGTCAATCGATCCCGTGACAGGAGAGACAGCAATGTTCTCCGTCCCCCGAAACTGGACCTACTCGCCGCTCCCTGAAGGCATGGGAATCTGGGACTGTGATTGTTATCCAGAACTCATCAATGAACTGTGGGTCATGGGCGAGCAGTACCCCGATGCGTTCCCCGGTCCTGGCACGCCTTCAGAGAACGCCGTCAAGGGTGTCATCGGAGAGTTCCTCGGATTGGACATCGACTACTACGCAATGGTCAACCTCGACGGTTTCGTCGACATCGTCGACGCCCTCGGTGGCGTCAACATCTATGTTCCTTCGACGGTCATCGACGAGGAGTATCCCCATGAGGATGGGTCCTATGAGCGGCTTCAGATCGACCAGGGATGGCAGGAACTCGACGGACATCTCGCGCTGGCATACGCCCGCACGCGAAACGCAGATTCCGACTACTTCAGGATGAACCGCCAGCGCTGTGTGATCGAGGCGATGATCGAGGAGGCCGATCCGACCGCTCTTGTACTGAACTTCGGCAAACTTGCCGATGTCATGAAGAACACGATGCAGACCGATATTCCGATCGATGCCCTGCCACAACTGATCGAGTTGCTTCCAGGCGTTGATCTCGACGAGGTTGTCTCAATCCGCTTCATTCCACCCGAATATCACCTCAAGTACAGGGATGACGGCAAACCGGGTCGAGTCGCCAACATCGATCTCGTCCAGGAGCATGTGCAATTCGTCATCGAAGATCCTGAACGGGCAGTCAAAGAACTAGGACTCGAGCAGCTCGAGGACGTGTGTGGAGAGCCTGACGCATAGAAAAGGCGTCAGCTGGTGTTAGCCCTCGAGTTCCACCATGACCAGCTTGTCAACGCGGCGATAGGTACGGTCTTCAACAGTGCGG
>JAMBLH010000208.1 GCA_023336875.1 Actinomycetes bacterium | reverse complement strand
GCGTCTGCCACTCCAAGCGCCCGCGACACGCCCGCGCCGGTCACCTCGCCTCCACCGAGAGCAGCTACCTGTTCGAGCAGGCTCATGGCATCTCGTACGGAGCCTCCTGCGTGAGTGGTTATCGCCCCGAGAGCCTCGTGGTCGTAGCTGAAACTCTCGCGTTCAGCGATTGTCGCAAGATACTCGATAAGCGTCTCGGATCTGACTGGGTGGAAGTCAAATCGCTGAGTTCGGGATCGGATCGTATCCAGGAGCTTGTACGGCTCGGTTGTCGCGAGCACGAACACGACGTGTTCCGGCGGCTCCTCAAGCGTCTTGAGCAGGGCGTTACCTGCAGCGCGCGAAAGCATGTGGGCCTCATCAAGGATGTACACGCGTTTTGCCCCAGCGGCTGCGGCAACTGTTCCAACGTTTACCCGGATCTCGCGAATGTCCTCGACCTTGTTGTGCGACGCTGCGTCGAGTTCGATGACATCGATGGATGAACCCGACGTAATGCCTTCACATGATGTGCATTCGTTGCACGGCTCGCCGTCTTCGCTCCGATTCGGGCAGTTGATTGCCTTCGCCAACAACCGGGCTGAGGTTGTCTTTCCGGTACCGCGGGGCCCTGTGAAGAGATAGGCGTGGGCTACCTTGTCCTCGACTACTTCGCGCGCCAGTGTCTCAGTGACGTGGTTCTGGCCGATCACCTCGTCGAACCTCTGAGGTCGATATTTTCGATAGAGAGCTTGGTAGTGCATCAACAGTTCACAGTAGACAGTTCACGGTAGACAGTGGGAAATCATCTCGGAACTGTGAACTGTGAACTGTGAACTGTAATCTCCCGCTATGTCTCGAATGCCAAAAGATATGCAGCAGATCATGCAGCAGGCCCAACAGATGCAGCAGCAGATGATGGCCGCCCAGGAGGCGCTTGCTCACAAGACCTTCGAAGGATCAGCGGGCGGTGGCGTCGTCAAGGCTGTTGTGAAGGGCACTGGTGAGCTCCTCTCGGTCGACTTTGACGTTTCGGTTCTCGATCCGGAGGATCCTGAGATGGCAGGCGACCTCGTCGTGGCAGCCGTCAACCAGGCTCTGGCTGCCATGAGCGCTGATGCTGAGAATTCGATGGGTGGTCTTGCAGGAGGAATGGATCTTGGCGGTATGCTCGGCTGATGTTCGAGCCCCCTGTCCAACGCCTCATAGATGAACTCTCAAGACTCCCGGGAGTCGGGCAGAAGAGCGCGCAGCGTCTTGCCTTTTACATACTCAATGCAGACGAGGCCGACGCCATGCGTCTTGCCGACGCGATAACCGAGATGCGTTCTACGGTGCGACTGTGCAGCAGATGCTTCAATGTGACTGCTGAAGTGGAGTGCACGATCTGCGAGGATCTCCGAAGGGACACGTCCTCAATATGTGTTGTTGAAAGGGCTCAGGACATCCCTGTCATCGAGCGGACCCAGCTCTTCAAAGGTCGATACCACGTGTTGGGTGGCGCCATGTCGCCCATTGCCGGAATCGGGCCAGATCAGCTGAGAATGCGCGAGCTCGAGGCCCGCATTGACTCCGAGGGTGTGACCGAGGTAATCGCAGCAACGAATCCGACCGTCGAGGGCGACACAACCGCAATGTATCTCGCGCAACTTCTCAAGCCGCTGGGCGTCAAGGTGTCACGCCTTGCGAGCGGCCTTCCTGTCGGTGGGGATCTCGACTACGCCGACGAGGTGACCCTCGGAAGGGCCCTCTCCGGTCGCCAGGAACTCTGACAACATATGACCTCATTCAGCCACCAGCTCAGCCGTTGGTGACGCTGCCGCGAGTCCTGCATCTGTTGTGATGATCGACGTATCCAGCTGAATGGCGAGTTCGACATACAGCGCATCGACGAGCCGAAGGTTGTGGCGACGCTTCCATGCTCCGTTGAGAAGGGGAGCGAGAAGATGCCTCTGGATCGGTGCGGTCGCCAGACGGTCGATTCTCGGTGTGACCTGGCGGGTTGTGAGGATTCCTGCGCGCTGAAGCCGCCCCAGGGCAGACAAGACTTCTGCGTCGAAGTGGGCGGGCACGTGTAGTTCGTGCCCGTACACCCGCTGCTGGATCGGTGCGCTGTGAGGTGATCCGACGAGGAGGTCAACCATCGCAGATGCATCGACGACCAGTCGATCAGTCATGGCCCTCAATCTCATCTTTTGCCGCAGATATGGCAGCGGCGACGGACGCATGGTCGATGCCGGTTGGTCTCATAGAGTTGATTCCGTCGAGCCATTCACTGACGCGAGTGGTGGCGAGGGCGCTCCTCAGAGCCTCCTGTGTGAGCCCAGAGACATTGAGGCCAGCTGATTTCGCCTGGTTGGCGAGATCGTCCGGTACGTACACGTTGATGCGAGCCATGCGCATATCATACACACTAACGTCGATCGTCTCAATGGATACGTTAGGTGATACCCCGCTACGGTCTCCAGATGCGAATCGTTCTCATGGAGCCCTACTACGGGGGCTCGCACCAGGCATGGGCCGATGGTTATGCAGCAGCATCCGTCCACGATGTCACACTGATCACGCACCCGGCGCGATTCTGGAAATGGAGGATGCACGGGTCGTTTCTCACGCTCGCCGATGAACTCGAGGACGACATTGCACGCAACGGTGTACCCGATGTGATCCTTGCCTCGTCGATGATGAACGTCGCTTCGTTCGCGGGGGCGATCCGCCACATGGCACCAGGAGTGCCGATCGCGGTCTATTTCCATGAGAGCCAGTTCTCGTATCCGCTCTCACCTGCTGACAGGCCAGACGCGACCTACCAGATGAAGAATTGGTCGAGTGCAGCGATAGCGGACCTGGTGATCTTCAACTCTGAGTACCACCGGTCCACATTCAGGGAGAAGGCACGTCGCTTCCTCAACGACTTCCCCGAGTACAAGCATGTCGAGAAGGTCGATGAGGTGATTGACGCAAGCATTGTGCTTCCCGTCGGTATCGACATCGTGGGCCTGGAGCCGACAAGGTCCAAGCCCACGAATCCACCGATGATCCTCTGGAACCAGCGATGGGAACACGACAAGGGACCAGAGGAGCTCAAGGCCATCGTGTCAGGCCTCATCGATTCAGACGTCGACTTCACGATGGCAATGTGCGGCGAGGTCTTCGTTTCCGTACCATCGACCTACGCCGAGATCACTGAGCTCCTGGGTGATCGGTTGATTCATTCCGGTTGGGCCGACCGCGATCGCTACGTGCAACTCCTCAACGATGCGACCGTTGTGTTATCCACGGCCCAGCAGGAGTTCTTCGGCATCGGTATCACCGAAGCAGTTGCAGCCGGAGCCCATCCAGTGTTCCCGAATCGACTCGTGTACCCGGAGCGGCTCGCCAACTTCGGAGCGGACCCGAAGGTGTCGCTTTACGACTCAACGGACGATGCTGTGCGTCTGATCATCGATCGGCCTCACGGTGCAGCAGTCCCGGAGATGGCAGAGAAGGCCCGTCTGTTCTCATGGGGCGAGATCGCCCCTCGCTATGACGAGGTCCTAGGAGCAGCCGCATCGAGGTCAGGCCGAATCGCTAGATAGGCATCGATGACTGTGTCGATGAACTCGTCCGTGATCGGTTCCCGTGCGAGGAAGCGTTGGTGGAAGAGTGGCCCGACGATGAGCGCATGTGCCGCGTCGAAGTCGTCGATTGGGTGTTGGAGGATCTCGGCCAAGAGCTGGCGACGGCCGCGGTTCATCGAGGTGATCATCGTTGCGGTCTGCTCGTCGCGTTCGGCCCTGTCGATTCGAGTCGCCAGAAGTGCTGTGTGCGGCAGATTCAGACCCGTTCGTAGCAGGCGCAGGTATCGCGTGAGGTCCTGTCGCAGATCACCGTCGGGCTCGAAGGGAGGCTGCTCGGTGTCGCCCCCGATGGCCTCAAGAATGATGTCATCTGGGTCGGGCCACTGTCGATAGATCGTTGATCTGGAGACATGTGTTTCGTTGACAAGTCGAGTGGGAGTGACCGACTCCTGCCCTTCCGCGAGGATCAGCCTCCGTGCCGCATCGAGCAGTATCTTGCGCGTTCGCACGACTCTTGGATCACGTCTCGATTCAGGTTCAGCGTTGGGATCCAGGGTTTCGCCTTTCTACTCAGCTCTGGTACAGAACGTCCCACAGGGTGTCAGCAGATGATAGGCTCGCCTCGTCGCCACGATCGAGGAGCACCATGTCCGACGAGTCCAAGAATCGGCCCGAGTCATCCCCTGAGGACCTTCAGAACGCGCTGTATGGCGGAGTCCCGATGGAACGATGGAAGGAGGGTCTCCTCTTCGATGGCATCGCTCCAACTCCAGGGCTGAAGTCTGCGGCGAACTGGTTTCCTCGGACTGAGAAGCTTGGACCGGATGAAATGCGCATCATTTTCATGGGAACTTCACCGTCGATCCGTCCGGGCCAAATGAACACTTCCGTGTTCGTGCAGCTGGGCAATGGTGAGAACTTCATCTTTGACATCGGTGAAGGCTCTATCGCCAACTACGTCGCAGGCGGCTTCTCTCTCAACGAGTTGGACAAGATCTTCATCACACACCTCCACATCGATCACTTCGGCTCACTGCCGTATCTCTACATGTTCGGCGGATGGGCCGGCCGGTGGCACAACAAGCTGCGCGTGTTCGGTCCTTCCGGTCGTACACCCGAGTACGGGACCGCAAAGATGATCGAGGGCATGCAGATGATGCTCGGTTGGCACATGGACGCCTTCGATGTCTTCCCCAATGGTAAAGGGTGGGATATCGAGGTGAATGAGTTCGACTTCAGGGACAATGGTGGAGTCATTTACGACGAGGGTGGTGTCCAGGTCACCCACTGGCAGCGGTCCCACGCAAAGGACGGCGCCTCGGGCTACAGGCTCGATTGGAACGGTTTGTCGATGGCGTGGACCGGTGATGGGCGCCCGAGCCATCTGGATGCCAAGTATTGCGAGGGTGTCGATGTCTACATCACCGAGACCCAAGCTGAGTTGATCAGTATCTCATCGGGTGTGCAGGGTGTGCCGCCTTTCCTCGGTCGCTACACGATCGATACCCATCACACGCCGGGTTATGCCGCTGGGTATTTGATGAACGAAGTGAAGCCGCGCCTCGGAATGACGACACACATGGCCTTCGATGCCTATCAGAACGAGGAGACGGTCGCCGAAATCCGCCAGCACTGGAAGGGTCCCTTCCACTTCGGTGCCCCTGATGGTGTGGTGGTGAATGTGACAAAGGACGACATCTGGGTGAGAGAAGGCATCCTGCCGGACTACCCGAACAACCGGTCACCACAGTTCGACTTCGATGATGGCCAACTGGTCGTACCGCTGCCGCGCAACAAGCGTGAAGACATTCAGGAGCCATTCGTCAGGGAGCAGGAGATCGATCCCGCTGATTACTACCCCGAGGGCTACTACCCGATGCTTCTCGAGGAGTGGCCTGTCGACACTGATCTCGTGGTGAATCTGGAGAACCTGCCACCAGCTCTGCGGAAAAACATGGGCGAGAATTGGCGGGACCGCAAGGCTTACCAGAAGCACATCAGCGAACTCACCGCCGATGCTGGGTCGGAGGAGTAGCAGACAGCTACTTCGAAACGCCTGCCACGGATAGCGAAGCAGTAGCATGCCGCTAACTCGGTAACAAGGATTCGATTGGAAAAGCTTCGCTCACTTTTCAGCCGCGACACGATTCGCGACGATGCGGTCGCTGGCCTTGTGCTGGGCGTCGAGAGCGTTCCTGACGGCCTTGCGGGCGGCTTGCTTGCTGGAGTCAACCCCGTGTATGGCTTGTACGCGTACATGGTTGGCACTTTCACTGGAGGACTCTTTACAAGCTCCTCGTTCATGGCAGTTCAGGCAACAGGGGCGATGGCGATAGTTGTTGCGGACGTGTCGCAGGTTCACACAGCCGAGGATCCAAACCGGATTCTGTTCACCCTGTCGATACTCACGGGCATCTTCATGCTGGTGGCAGGGCTCTTCAAGCTCGGATCGATACTGCGGTTCGTATCGAACGCCGTGATGGTTGGATTCATCAACGCGGTCGGTGTCAACATCATCCTGGGGCAACTCGACAATTTCACCGGCTACGAGGCCGAAGGTGCCAATCGGGTCGTTCGCACCTTTGACCTCATCGTGAATTTCACCCAGATACATCTCCCGACGTTCGCTATCGGCGTTCTTACCATCGTCCTCATCGTCGTTCTGGAACGAACGAAGCTCGGGCCCCTCGGCATGGTCGTTGGCATCATCGTTGGATCGGCGCTCGTCCCGATCCTTGGATGGCAAGTGGCCCAACTCAATGACATTGCCGATATCCCCAGTTCCTTGCCATTTCCGATGATGCCGCAGTGGAGCGCGATGTTCTCCCTCATTGTTCCTGCGCTGTCACTTGCGTTCATCGGCCTCGTGCAGGGGGCAGGTATTTCCGCGAACTTCCCCGATGAGGACGGGAACTACCCTGACGCTTCGCGCGATTTTGTCGGTCAGGGCGCGGCGAACATCGCAGTGGGAATATTCCAGGGCATGCCGGTTGGTGGTTCCATGTCCGCTTCGTCGCTCGTGAAGAAGGCCGGAGCCAGGACTCGGATGGCTCTACTTTTCTCGAGCGTTGTGATGGCCGTTGTCATTCTCGTCTTTGGCGACGCAGTCGGTTACATTGCAATGCCTGCTCTTGCAGGGCTCCTCATGATTGTTGGTTTTCGCACGATCAAACCGGCAGACATCAAGTCTGTTTGGAAGACGGGGACAACCCAGGCGATGGTGATGACGGTGACGTTCGTACTCACGATGATTGTCCCGCTCCAGTACGCGGTTCTCGTCGGTGTGGGCATTTCGATGATCCTCTACATCATCAACCAGTCGAATCGCGTCACGATCAAGCGATGGATCCCCGACGGAGAAGGAAACATGCGTGAGGCCGATCCACCAGAGACAGTGGACGAATCCGATGTCATCATTCTTCAGCCCTATGGAAGCCTCTTCTTCGCAGCCGCACCAGTGTTCGAGGAGCTGCTCCCCGACGTCACGGAGACGACAACGGACTCGGTCGTAATTTTGCGCCTGCGTGGAAGAACAGACCTCGGTTCCACGTTCATGGATGTACTTCGTCGCTACGCAGAGGAACTGAGCTCGGCGAACAGCAAGCTCGTCCTCATCTCGGCAGACGAGCGAATCCACGAACAACTCGCTGTCACGCGCGTAACAGCCGCTATTGGATCAGAGAACATTTACACATCGGACGAATGGGTCGGCGCAACATTGAAGCGCGCCTACGCCGATGCCCAGGATTGGGTGGCTGCCCACGCACCTGATGAGACGTCCGAGGGCTAGTCCATCGCCGCTGCCCTGGTGTCGGGGCACTAG
>JAMBLH010000207.1 GCA_023336875.1 Actinomycetes bacterium | reverse complement strand
GGTGACATCTTCCAGGTAGCCGAGGTTGTGCGTGACCTCACCTACGCCCAGCAGGTGAAGGGTATTTCGCCGGCCCTCAAGCGGATGCTTGCAAAGGCGAGACTCATCATTGTCTCGGAGCTGCAGTTCAGCCTCGCGCTCTCGGAGGAGAAGACCATCGAGAAGCTCGATAGGGCTCTTCCCCAGGTTGAACCGCCAGACGACGCCTGATGCTTCGGCGGGTCCGTACCCGATGAGGACAGCAGCGGTCATCGTCGCCGCCGGTTCGGGAACGCGCTTCGGAGGCCCAAAACACACAGTTCGGCTCGCCAATGTCGAACTCTGGCAGCGGTCGGTTGACGCATTCGTCGCTGCCGGTACCGACCAGATAGTTGTGGTTGGTGACGTTCCCGGCGGTCTCGCGGGTGGGCCTCGTCGGAGAGACTCGGTGGCGATTGGTCTTGCTGCTGTCGCACCTGACACCGAGTGGGTGCTTATCCACGATGCCGCGAGGCCTCTCATTACAGTCGAACTGATCGCAAGGGTTAGAGAACGGTCGTTGGTCGGAGATGTTGATGGAGTGATTCCAGCAATCCCAGTGACAGACACCATCAAGAGCGTAGATGGGGAGTCTGTGCTCATGACGGTCGATCGTTCGACTCTCGTCTTGGTTCAAACGCCCCAGGCGTTCCGACTCTCGGCACTTAGGGAGGCCCATTCAGCCGATCAGCTCGATGCGACCGACGATGCCGCGATGGTCGAGCGACAGGGCGGTAGCGTTGTCCATGTGATGGGTGACCCAATGAACTTCAAGATCACTGTGCCTGAGGATTTGGTGCTTGCTAGCGCCTGGTTGAGAGCAGCTGCTGACCGTGAATGACGTGCGCACCGGAGTTGGCTATGACGCCCACCGCTTCGGTGGGGATGGCCCTGTCGTCCTCGGAGGCGTGACAATCGACCATAACGTCGGAGTGCTGGGTACCTCCGACGGGGATGTCGCCACGCACGCGGTGTGTGACGCCCTTCTCGGTGCGGTAGCCGATGGGGATCTCGGGACCCACTTTCCGAGCTCCGACCCTCGCTGGGAAGGCGTTGACTCCCTCGAGCTTCTGGCCATGTGCGTAGCGAGAGTGACGTCTGCTGGTTACTCGGTCAGCTCGGTTGATCTCACCATCATCGTTCAGAGCATCCGAATTGCCCCTCATCGAGAGCAGATGCGTCGCTGCCTGGCAGATGCGATGGCAATCGAGGTTGAACGAGTCTCTGTCAAGGCCACGACAACGGACGGCTTGGGCTGGATTGGAACAGATGCAGGGCTGGCCTCTCAGGCTGTCGCCACTGTCTACAGCTGATCGATCACCGTTCGTGCCATCCCCGGGTCATCGGTGATGATGGCGTCAACGCCTGCGGTGGCCATCGATGCCACATCCTCAGGTGAGTTGACGCCCCACACCACAACCCTGAGGTTTGCCTCAGCGAGTGCCTCCATGATGCTGGCGGTATCGGACGCGACATGGACGATGTTGGGGTTGATGGCGTCCATCTCGAATTCTCGCGCGGTTGCCATACCGTTGTTGAGCGGCACGGTAGCCAGCACCAGCTGGCTGCATAGGAGATCCGGTGCAGTCTGCGCGACCCGCTGCATCGACACTGGATCGAACGAGGACATGAGAATCCGTCTCGGGTCGTCGTACGACTGGAGCTCCCGAATAGTCTCATCGACGATTGTGCGGTCCTCATCGAAGCCTTTCTCATGCGGGAAGTTCTTGATCTCCACGTTGACAAATACGCTGTCAGGAATGGAGTTCATGGCTTCTCTCAGTGTTGGCACCTTGGGTGCAAGCTCGCGTAGCGCGCTGAACTCGAGAGAGGACAAAGTTCCAATACCCGGGTAGGACTCATCGTGGCTCACAATCAGAACGCCATCGCTCGTGCGGCGAACATCGAGTTCGATTCCGTCGGTTCCGGCCTCGACGGCCAGCCTGTAGGCCTCAAT
>JAMBLH010000206.1 GCA_023336875.1 Actinomycetes bacterium | reverse complement strand
TTCGTCACCCCACGCACCTGCTGCATTCACAAGAGTCGATGCAGTGATGGTGTGCTCGCCGGCGGTGACGCGCCAGCGGTCTCCGGGTCGTTCAACGGTGATTGCCCTCGATGCAGTGAGGATCACGCCGCCATGAGCTTTTACGGTTGACGCGTACGATGTCAGTATTGCGTGGACGTCGAGATCGAGAGCTTCTGGTTCGAGAACCCCGCCGGAGGTCTTCTCGGTTGAGATGACAGTGACGAGGTCGGCGACCTCGTCACGAGACAACACCTCCAACGCAGGGACCATGGATGAGAACGTTCCGTAGAACTCGGTAACCGACGAATGGTCACCGCGCAACGCAAGAAATAGCACGCCTCTGCGAGTACCGAAGGGTTCTTCCCTGTCAACGAAGTACGACTTGGATGCAAGGGACATACGTCGTATGGGATCCGCCCCGTAGCACTCGGTGTACAGAGCAGCTGAGCGGCCTGTGGAGTGGTAGCCGAGGGTCGTTTCCATCTCGAGGACGGCAACCGATGTTCTCGGAGCAAGGGAGGCCGCGCACGACACACCAGCGATTCCTCCGCCTACGACGACAACATCCACATCCATGGCGCCAAGCCTACGCAAGAACGGATAGGGTGGTGCCATGACTGAGAGAATCTATGCAACGGATGCCTACGCGACTGCTATGCAGGGCGAGGTTGTGCGGACGGACGTCGATGACAACCGAGTGCTACTCGATAGCACGGTGTTCTATCCAGGCGGGGGTGGCCAGCCCCACGACATCGGGTATCTGGCTATCGGGGACGATCGGATGAACGTCGTGCGAGTCACGGCGGATAGCGACGGTATATGGCACTGGCTCGAAGGTGCGCTCCCGGCCTTGGGCACATCTGTTGACGGTTCGCTTGACTGGGACCGCCGCTTCGCCCTGATGAGGACACACACGGCCATGCATGCTCTGTGCGGTGTCATATGGAACCGCTTTCATAGCCCTGTGACCGGCGGCAATATGCAACCGGGTGCCGGTCGTCTGGACTTCGATCTTCCTGATTGGTCCGCCGAATTCGTTCCGATAGTCGAGACTGAGCTCAACGATGAACTCGCCAGGCAGAGGGCTGTTGAGGTTTCGTTCCTCCCAAGGAACGCAGCGGATGAGGATCCCAGCCTGATTCGCACAAAGGTGAATCTGCTTCCGGCAGGTATCCAGGAGGTCAGGGTCATCGACATTGTTGGTCTTGATCGACAGGCGGACGGCGGCACCCATGTGTCTGACACGGGTCAGGTGGGGCGGATAACAATTCCAAAGGCTGAGAACAAGGGCAGAGGCTTTAGACGTATCCGGATTCAGTTGGACGAATCCGGATAGTCCTCGAGATCAGCCGCAATCACCTCGACCATTACGTCACTCAGACCCTTGCGGTCCAGGGCGGGTACCTGGCAGTCCTCCGCAGCGTACCCAACTGGGAACAGGATGAATGGCCTCTCGCTGGCCGGTCGGCCGAGCAGCGTTCGTAGAAATGCCATTGGGCTTGGCGTATGGGTGAGCGTGGAGAGACCCATCCGATGGAGCGCGTCGATGAACATCCCACAGGCAATGCCAACGGATTCCTTGACGTAGTAGTGGTGCTGCCGTGTGCCGTCTGGGCGCGTACCGAAGCGTTGTTCGAATACGACAACGATCCAGGGCACCGTCTCGAGGTAGGGCTTCCTCCAGTCGGTTCCGATCGGTGCGAGATCCTCACGCCAATGGGCAGGGAGTCTGCCTCCGTCGTAGTTCTCGAGCTCCTCGGCTTCTGCCGCGATCCGAATTCGTCGTTTCAGTTCCGGATCGCCGACCAACACGAATGTCCATGGCTGCATGTGTGCGCCCGAAGGCGCAGTCGAGGCACACCTTATTGCGGTCTCCACAAGCTCTCTCGGTACCGCACGGTCCGAAAAATCTCGAACCGAACGTCGACTGTTCATCTCCTCAAACACAAGATCGCCAACAAGGGGCTGCTCAGATTCGGGGACGTGGTGCGGGTGATACGGAACGGTTGGGACGGACATCTATAAGAGTAGAGGGTAGACGCTAGAAGAGTCCGTCCGGCTTCTAGAATCCCTCCCACATTCGGCCTTCGGGGTAGAACGTTGTGTAGTCCTTGGCGAACGAGGTGAACCCTGGCAGTTGATCGAGCGTCTGATCGGCCAGCGGTCCGCTGATTCCTGTTCCTCTCGAAACGTGGAAGGTGGTACCCGTGACTGTATCCAGGAGGTCACCGGATTCCGTGAATTCGAGTTCAACGATCGCGCCGTCATCGAGCGTTCGCGAGAATACTGTCCACGATTCTCCTTCGCCCACTTGGACCACAACAGCTATTGGAATGCCGTTGACGGTGTCGTTCGCGACATTCGTGAGCTCAGGGAAGGGGTAGGCGGCAGAATCCTCCCCGAGCGCAACGACGATCGACATCTGTTGTAGGGCAAACCGGGTTGGTGCGCCTGGCGCATCGAGCGCCTTGGTTTCAGGGTGGAGACGCTTCCATTCACCCCACTCCGTGAGAGTTGACGGGAGTAGTTCAAGGATCGTGCCCTTGAGTGGACCAACGATTGCCTCGCCGATGGGCTGTGACCAAATTGTGCCGGTGTCGTGATCGAACCAGGTCATCGCATTTCCCCAGAGCGCTCCGTGGTTGCCGAAGACGACGGTTTCTCCTCCGATTGAGCGGCGATGAACCATCGCCGTACCGCAGAGCGGTCACCAAGTGACGAGAACGGGTGTCCTGCCAACATGATCGTTTACGATCTCGCGACGATTCAGAAAGCTGACCGGATAGGCGCGTGCATCGCCATTGATCTCGAGTCCGACGACGAGTGAACGGTCATCCCAGCGAGCATCCGAGGCACTTACGAACTCTGGTTTATAGATCGGTGGGATTGCGTCTCGCGGCAGTAGATCGCGGAAGCCATCCGGAAGTGCTTCGCCGGCGCGAACAGGGTTGTAGAGGCTGCCGAGTTCCCTTCCCTCGATCGCTGGGTTCTCGCTTCCAACGCGCACAAGCCAGGAGGCGACAAAGATCCCCAATCCGCCGACAGCAAGGACAAGGAGTGCTCTGGCTGCCGTATTCACGCCGCAACTGCAGGGGCGAGTTGGTTGTACACCGCTTCATACGCTCTTGTGAAGGCAGCGCTGGCTTCGCGCCGAGTCACACCGAAGTCGAGGTCATTTCGCACAGGCACGGTTATCTCTCTGTCCGCACCTTCGATGGTCCGTGGTAACGAGTATCTCGCTCGGATTCCTGAGGCGATTACAGCTCGCGCAAGGCCGTAGGGCCCGCGGATCGACTGGTGAAGGTGCTGATCCCCGTCGGGACTCAAACGGAAGCCGAACACGGGGCGATCCTTTTGGATTACTCCTATTGGGTAGTTCGCTGCCATCGCGCCATCCGAGAAGAGGACGTGTTCTCCTGTCAACGTATCACGGAGCGGTACTGGCGCGAACAGGAAAGGGACGGCTGCAGACATGACAACTGCCCTGGCAACGGGAAACGTTGCAGGATCGATTCCATAGCCGGAAAGGCAGTGGGGGAACGCAACACCGGCCCCGTGGGTGAGGTCGGTAGCGACAACCTGCAGAACACCTTCGCGAAGATCACCAAAAGTACGGATACCTTTTCGGAGAAGGAGGCGCGACCACACGGTCTCGATGCGTTTGGTCGAATTGACCCCCTTGTTGACCATGAGGGCAAGATGCTTGCCGAGGAGGGGCAGAGATGCCATGGGTGTGGGATGGAGGAGTCGCCGCCAGTTCAGCCCTGCCACCTCCTCTTCAAGCTCGTTTGGGCCATATCCGCTCACGACGAGCGCAGCTACAAGTGCCCCCGCCGATGTGCCGACCGCCCTGTGAAACGAATAGCCGCGGTCGAGCGTTGCCGCTGCCGCACCAGCCAGAGCGATGCCACGGACTCCGCCACCTTCGAATACGCCGTTGATCTCCATACCCAGTGAACGCCGTTTCATAGATGCTGAACACCGGAATGTCGGGTGCCCGACCAATCAGTGGGAAGTAGATCCCTGTCGCGTGTGTTGGTCATGGCATGGATGCAACTCTCGATCAACACGCGGCGTGGCTGGCAAAGAGCTTGGGTAGAACTGACTACCTTCCTCTGCGGCCCGAAGATGCAGTGGCGCTCGCGGATGCAGGCGCTGTCGTCGATAAGTACAAGGGGACCCACCTGTTTCGAGAGGGTGATCTCGCCGACGCATGTTTCATCATCGAGGAGGGTGAGGTTGAGCTATACCGGAACAACGGCGCGGAGAAATCTGTTGTCGCGCGAATCGGCTCCGGGTCAGTGGTCGGAGATATTGCCATGTTCCAGGAGCGGCCGTATCTGTCGTCTGCGCGAGCGATTCGGAACACCACGGTCCTGAGGCTTGAGCGGGATCGCTTGGTGCCTCTGCTGCTCGCACGCCCAGTGCTCGCCATGCGATGGCTTGTCAACGGTTTGAGCCAGCTCGAAGCCACTCAGCAACGCATCATCCGCTTGATGAACAGAACGGTGCTCGAACAGGTTGCCGGGCTCCTGTTGGATGAGCAGGACTCCTACGGTGACGTGCTGCTGTCCCAGGCAGCGATCGCCGAGTTGCTTGGGGCGAGCAGGCAATCGGTGAACGAGGCGTTGGCGCAACTCCGCAGCGAGGGTGCCATCGAGACTGGATACCGCCGCATAACGGTTGTCAGCGAGGACCGGCTAGCGAGAACGTCTTCGACCTGACGCAGCGATGATCAAGCCGACCACGCTGCCAATCGCGAGGAAGGCGATGCTCTCCGTGAGGGCGTCAGGGAATGCTCCGAGTGAGGGGCCGCTCAGATTTCCGGTGAGAAACAGCACGACGATCGCCCCGATCGCCGTGACGATGCCGATCAAGGTGAGCCGGATCGGATGCTCAGTATTGCGACCCAGAATTGCAGGTATCAGCGGCAGAAGCAGTGGTCCAAGGTGCAGTGTCGTGCCTGACCGCAGAAACGCTGCGATCAACCAGGCTGCGGCGATTCCACCCGTCCATGCCAGAATGGAACCATCGGGGACGCGTTCGTGTGTTGTTGTACTCATTGCGTAGAGAACGAGGCCGAGGCGCACCTGGTGGTGACAGTGTCGGAAGTACGACAGTTTGGAACACCATGCGCACGCACAGCGTTGTTCCGCCTGAAGGGAGCGCGATGATCGCACGATTGATGCTGCTGGTCGCGGGAGGGGCTCTGTTCCTGGCTGCATGTAGTGGTGCGTCATCGGAGGATGATTCCGCTGAGGAGACAACCACAGCAACGGACCCACAGCCGACTGCTGCAACGACAACGAACCCTGACGTCGACGGACCGGCTGTTGGTGTGTTGGCGAGTGGACCAAGCGCACTCGATTCGATGTTCGCTGACGAGTTCCCTGAACCCCTGATTGACCCAGATGAAGTGATTTCAGGCGGGCCGCCGCCCGACGGTATTCCGCCAATCGATGATCCGGTGTTCCTGGACGTCGTTGACAACCTGGAACTCCTACCCGCCAACGAACCAGTCGTGGCCCTCGAGATCAACGGAGATGCGAGGGCCTATCCGATCCGAGCCATGGTGTGGCACGAGATCGTCAACGACACCGTTGGGGGAGTGCCTGTATCGGTGACATACTGCCCGCTGTGCAACTCAGCCGTGACGTACGAGAGGACCATCAATGGCGTCGAGACCACATTTGGGACGTCCGGACGTCTCTTCGCTTCAGCTCTGGTGATGTATGACCGTGCAACGGAGACATTGTGGACCCATTACAACGGCCAGGCCGTGATCGGTGTGCTGACCGGCGAACAGCTCAAGGCGCACGCTGCGCCCCTGATGGCCTGGGACCAGTTCAGGTCCACCTACCCCGCAGGGAAGGTACTCGACTGGACCCAGTCCGGGTTCAACAGGGACTACGGCAGGAACCCCTATACGGGCTACGACGATCCCAACAACACGCCATTCCTCTTCAGAGGTAGGCTCGACGACCGCGCAGCAGCGATGCAGAGAGTTGTGGGCGTGACGTACGAGGGCTCATCTGCCGCGTTCGGTCTCGAAACTGTGAGTGGGGGAGAGGGCAGAGCGAGTGCGGTGAAGGTCGGGGATTCGGATCTTGTTGTCTTCTGGGTGGCTGGTCAGTCCTCTGCGCTTGACGCGGAACAGGTCTCTACCGGTCGGGATGTGGGATCGACCGGTGTGTTCATTCCCCATGCGGGTGGCAGGGACCTCACCTTCAGCTATGACGGGGAGCACTTCGTGGATACCGAGACAGGATCGCTGTGGCTCCTCAACGGTGAGGCCATCGAAGGGGAGCTGGTGGGTGACAAACTCGTGCAGATCGCCCACCTCGACACATTCTGGTTCGCGTGGAGCACCTATCAACCTGATACCTCCCTTCAGTCAGGTTGATCGATCGATATCTCGCTGAAGAGGTCCTGATATTGCGTCAAGTTAATTCCTAAGCAACAAACTACGGATATACTGGAGGGTGAAATCAAGGAGGTCCGTAGGAATGCCCGAAGGTGGTTACCGGCGAGGATTCGTAGTGCTGGGAGCGGTTCTGATCCAGCTCTCGCTTGGTGCGATCTATGCGTGGTCCGTGTTTACTCCTAGCTTGATCGATGCTGGCTGGAGCAGGACCCAAACCCAGATCGTCTTCGCAGCAGGACTCGCCACCTTTGCGTTGGTGATGGTGTTCGCGGGCAAGAACCTGGAGCGCCTTGGACCCCGGACGCTCGCAGTCGCAGGAGGTATCACCCTCGCCGTCGGCTACATGGTGGCCTCGATCGGTGGGGGAACGATCTTCTGGATCGTGCTCCTTGGCATCGGCTTCATCAGCGGTACAGGGATTGGACTCGCCTATGTGGTGCCGATCGCTGTCGGGATGCGTTGGTTCCCTGACCACAAGGGAATGATCACAGGTCTTGCCGTTGCCGGTTTCGGCTTCGGTGCACTTGGCTGGATCAAGATCGCTGGCTCGTGGGGCGGCCTCATCGATTCAATCGGGCTGGATGGTACTTTCCGGGTCTACGCCGTTGCGTTCGCCGTACTGATTCTGACGGGTGCCATCTGGATGAGAATGCCGCCGAAGGGGTGGCTGCCGGACGGATTCGTGATGCCCGTTGTTGCTGGTTCTGGTGCAGACGCGTTCTCCTCTAGGGAGATGCGGAGGACACCTCAGTTCCATCTCATCTCGCTGACGTTTGCCGTGAGTGCGGGTGCTGGGCTCATGGCCATCGGCCTCATGAAACTGTATCCCGTGGAAGCGCTCACCGGTGCCGGTGTTGGATCTGTCGAGGCGAGCGCGATCGCAGGCACAGCTATGGCCGTCTTCTTCAGCTTGGCGAACGGGATAGGGCGCATCGTCTGGGGAACCCTGAGCGACGCTCTGGGCCGAAAGCGCTCCGTTGTTGTCATGGCGGCCACGCAGGGATTGTTCCTTGCAGCGTTCATACCGATGGCATCGAATGAGTACACGCTCTATCTTGCCGCAGCGTTGATCGGATTCAACTTCGGTGGAAACTTTGCGCTGTTCCCTTCACTGACAGCTGATGAGTTCGGAGATAGCGCGGTTGGCCAGAACTATCCGTGGGTCTTCCTGTCCTATGGTGCGGGAGGGATCGTCTTCCCGATTTTGGGTGGCGTAATGGGCGACATGGGGAACTTTCCGCTTGCCTTTGGCATCTGCGCCGTTGCCTGTCTTGTTGGTGCGGGTGCAACCGCTCTCGTGTACCCGCCAGACCACGAAGAGGCGACGCAGTCCTTCAGCGTGGATGGATTCGTGCACAACGCGCATCTTTTCGATCACTGACGAGACGTCCGGCGGTCAACTCGATCATGTGGCTGTGTCAACGCGTGCACCCGTATCGTCCACATGCACAGCAGCACGTCTACAGGGTCAATCGTGGCAATCGAAGTCCAATCAGTGTCATTTTCGTATCCGGATGGAACGACACCCATCGAGAATGTCTCCTTCAGGGTGCCGACGGGTTCAGTGACCGCGCTCGTCGGCCCGAACGGTGTGGGGAAGACGACGATGCTCGAGCTCATCGCGGGGGAGAGGAAGCTCGACGAAGGACATGTGCGCTCAGACTCGGAGATCGCGTACATGCGCCAGAATCCTGGCTTCGATGATCTGAAGGAGGCCACGGTACTCGATGCATTGGCGCTCTCTCTGCCTTCCGAGCTGCGACCGGTTCATGCGCGAATCCAGGAGATGTATGCGTTGGCGGGGGAGAGCAATGGCCATGACCTTGCTACTGATCTCGAGGTGTGGCAATCCCTCGGCGGGTATGAGGCTGAGGGCCGCTGGGATCAGGTGACGAGGGCTGTGCTTCGCCAGGGGCTCTCCGAAGCGTCGGATCGGAAACTCTCTGAGCTTTCGGGGGGAGAACGAAAGTCGATCATCCTCAGGGCCTATCTGCTCTCAGATGTGCAGACGCTAATTCTTGATGAGCCGGACAACTTCCTCGATCTCTTCTCAAAAGCCTGGCTCAGCAACGAATTGCGTCGTTCAGGCAAAACCATCCTGCTGGTGTCGCACGATCGCAAGCTGCTCACCCAAGGTGTTGACCGGATGGTTGCCCTCGAACACAACGATGTGTGGACACACGGCGGTACCTATGCAACGTTTCCCGCGGAACGGCGGAAGCGGATCGAGAAGCTCGCAAAGGACCTTGACGCGTGGAAGGAAGAGGAACGACGTCTCTTCCGCTATTTCAAGCTCCTCAAGCAACGCGCAGGTGCCAGTGAGGCAATGGCGAATCGTGCGTCAGCTGCGGAGAGCAGATGGCAACGTTTCAAGGACGCGGGACCCCCTCAGCTTCCGCCGCCCGAGAAGGAGATCACGACGAAGTTTCGGGGATCGCGAACCGGTAGGGAGGCGATCAGACTCACAGGTTTCGAGGTGGAAGGCCTCGTTGCTCCCTTTGACCTCACCGTGTACAACGAGGATCGAGTCGCGCTTCTGGGTGAGAATGGCGTGGGAAAGACCACGTTCCTCAAGCGTCTCGTCAATGCCGACCCGAAAGAGGACAGCACGATCCGGTTCGGACCAACCGCGCGGGTGGGCTACTTCTCTCAGACCAATGAGATCGATGACCCGTCCCTTGGGCTCTTCGACGTGGCACGTCCGCACTTTCCCAACGATCAGGTGGCGCTGTCAGCGCTGGGCAGGTACGGGTTGGCCGATCACTCGAAACA
>JAMBLH010000205.1 GCA_023336875.1 Actinomycetes bacterium | reverse complement strand
GGGGTACAGAGAAGCGGTCAACAAGCGCCTCGAGTACGTCGAGTGGCGTATCTCCCTCCAGCTCGACGTCTGCGTCGGCCTCGGTCGTGCCTGCCCTCGAAGTCACCGTGAATGCAGGACTCCAACCAACGAAACTCCACCGTCCCCAGCGCTCGCCGCCCTCAACGGACTCGAGCAGAAAGCCATCCTCCGTGCCGACAAGCCGGTCGAAGACGGCCACAGGAGTGAGCCGATCCGCCAACACCTCAATGGCGACCGGAACGACCGAGTACCTCGACGCGAGGTCGATAAAGGCATCCTCCGATAGTGATGTTCGCATCGGGTGGAGACTACAGAAGTGCGATCACACTTCTGCCAGACCCTCGAGACCGAGCCGCAAAAGCAGATCGGAGAAGAACGCAGAAAGGTCCGTTATGCGCCCGGTGACCATGAGTACACCGAAGAACGTCAGCATCAGTCCAGAGACCACGGTGATCTGTACGAGATATCGCTTCACCCAGTTAAAGGCTGAGAACGCCTTTGCGAGTAGTACCGAGGTGAGCAGGAACGGGACTCCGAGCCCGATGCTGTAGAACAGAAGGACAAGCATGCCCTGCCCAACGGTATCCGAGTTCGCGCCGAGCAGAAGAGCAGAAGCAAGAAACGGTCCTATGCAAGGCGTCCAGCCAAACGCGAATGCTGCCCCCATCACAGGCGGGCCGAACAGACCCATCTTCGAAGCACCGGAGGACTCCATGCGTCGATCCTTCATCACGGGGAGGAGGAAGGAAGGAGTCCACACGGCGGTGATTGCGATGAACAACCCCATGGCAATGATCAGCCAGCCAGCAATTGTAGTGAAGATGCTCTGGTTCAGGAATCCGCTGAGTGACGTCGCAGTGGCGCCCAACCCAACGAACACCGCTGAGAACCCGAGCACGAACAACCCTGTTCGCCCGACTACGCGTCGCATCGACACGTTGCCCTCAGCGAGTTCCGCCATGTCATAACCCGACATCAGCGACACATAACCAGGCAGCAACGGGAGCACACATGGGGAGAGAAACGACGCAGTGCCTGCGAGCAGGGCTGCAAAAAGAGAGACTTCCACTGCTCTACCTGTCCTCGGGTGATTGTAGGTGTCGGTCACACAACGGTAGTCCGGCCAATGTTGTTCCCATCACGTCCGTTGTTTTCGAACTCGGCTTGGTAGTCTCGCCACTCCTCCACCTAACTTGCCGAGTAACGTGCTGAACTCTGAGAAACAACCCTCGACGTTTCGACCCTCTGACAGACGGGTCGTGCTTCTGACATCGGTCATCGGATTCATCGCTGCGTATGCCGCCAGCCAGATGGCGCATACGCTCCCTTTCGTGAGGCTCTCGTTCGATCTGACGGAGGGTCAGATGAGCCTCATGTTCGCGGGAATCAGAGCCGCATCCCTCCTTGGAGTCTTCTTCTCGATCGCAGCTGACCGGATCGGACGACGCAAGCCATTGCTTGGTGCATTCGCGTTGATGGCGCTCGGTTCGATGCTGACGGCTTTCATCCCAACTGTGCCCGTCTTCGTCGCCAGTCAGGCATTGGTCCGCATTTCGATCGTCGCTATTGCGTCGATCTCGATCGTCCTCATTGCCGAGGAGGTGGCTCCTGGGGTGCGTGCGTTCGGCATCGGCATCTATGGTCTTGCCGGCTCTCTCGGCGTTGGGCTAGGACTTCTCCTTCTTCCGATCGCTGACGCAAGCGAGGACGCATGGCGGATCCTGTTCGCATTTGCAGCGCTCGGCCTTCTACTCCTCCCGCTTCTTGTTCGATACCTCCCCGAAAGTGGCGCATTCACGCCCGCGACAACTATCCCGTTCGCAAAAGCACTCGGGATGGGTCTCTCAAAGCACTTCTGGCCACTTGCGGGGATCGCATTCTTCGTCGCAGCCTTCGCCTCTCCCGCGTTCGACTTCGTGCTCGAGCGCCTCATCAACGACTTGTCATGGGAATCTGGAGCTGCCCGGTTCCTCCTCATCGTCTTCTCAGGTGTTGGCGCCGTCGGCCTCCTCGTTGGTGGCCGGATGGCAGACCGCATTGGACGCAAGCCAACGACGATGGCCGCTCTCGTCATCGGTCTCGTTGGAGGCGTCGGCTTCTACCTCCTCGATTCAGGCTGGTTCCTTGCAGCATCCATCTTCCTGGCGACTCTTGGCGCCACGATGCTCACGCCATCGTTCGGTGCCCAGCGGGCGGAATTGTTTCCAACGCGCGTGAGAGCGACCGCATCGGCATGGGTCACCAACGTGGCGATCGTTGGATCTATCGCCGGATTTGCCACAGGAGCCATCCTCATCGATCGGATAGGCCTTGCTGCAACGGTCACAACGCTGGGCGTAGGCGTCATCATTTCGATCTATCTGGTTACGCGGCTACCTGAGACCCGGGGGATGGATCTCGTGCGGAAGAGAGCGGCCCCCGCCGCGACCACAGGAAAAACGCCACAAGGCGACTGAGTACAAGTACGGTCAGAGAGGCCCACACTCCTACGAGGGAGCCGCCGATCACAACGAGGGCTACGACCGCGAGGACTGCGCTCACGACCATCGATGCCGCCATGAATCGGAAGGCGCTGGTACCAATCGCGATTCCATCCCACACGTACACGAGCGCGGTGAGGGGTTGCAGCACGATGACGAACCACACGACTGATGCCAGAAGCTCTTCGACGAGCGGTTCCGCGCTGAAGAACGGCGCGAGAAGGGGTCGGACAAGCGCAAGGCCGAGAGCGAGAATCATTCCGCCCATGAAGCCGAGAGCGAGCAGCCGGTTCCCAACCTCCCTCGCAGCGATGCGATTTTCTGCACCCATGTCACTCCCGATCATCGCCATTGCTGCGACCGCAAGCGAGTCAAGGACAAACGACATGAACAACCAGGTCTGGAGCGCAATCTGGTGTGCAGCCACTTCGGCCGTACCTAGCTGTGTTGCCGCATAGGTTGTAGCCGTCAACGCAAACAGGAGCGCCATGGACCGCAGCATCATCGGCCAACCCTCACCGAGAATCCTGCCCAGCCCAAGGCCTCGCAGGCCGTTGCTATGGCCATCGAGGCCAAACTTCGCCCTGTCCCTTCCGAAGAGGAGAATGAGGAAGCCTGCTGCGGCGATCGTCTGGGCTGCAACGGTTGCCCAGGCTGCCCCAACAACTCCGAGCCCTGCACCAAAGATCAGGATCGGATCGAGCACCAGGTTCACGAGATTCATGACGAGGGCTACATACAGTGGCGTGCGCGTGTCCTGATGTCCTCGATAAACGCCAACAGCCACCATCGCGAGCAGCATTGCAGGCATGGACAGGACACGAATCCTCAGATACGCTGCCGACTGCTCAAGTACGCCGCCGGTTGCACCAAACGCGTCGACAATGCTCTCGGAAAGGAATCCAAGCACGAGAGCAAGCACTGCGCCGATGACCACCGAGATCACCAATGCACCCTTCGTGATGCCTCCGGCCCTCTCCGGTGAGCCACGTCCAACCTCGCCAGCAACCATTGGCGTGATCGTCACGTGGATGAAGTTGAAGACAGCGAACACCGCAGCGAAGACTGCCGAAGCTACCGCAAGCGCTGCGAGTTCGACGGTTCCAAGCCGACCAACCCACATGGTGTCCACGATCGATACCAGAGGGTCAATCGCGAGAGTGCCGAGTGCCGGAATCGCCAGCGCGGCAATCGCGCGGTCTCTGGGATTACGTTTGAAGGCTTGGCGCATGGTCATCGGAATCGGGTGTCACACGGAGGTTCAGATCCGATGGTCTATTGCAAGAATCAACCAGCAGCGGGTCACGGTTGAGGAGTCTTGTCGTCGTACGTGCATCGGTCGCGGAGCGGACACGACCAGCAGCGCGGCGTTCGTGCGTCACACACATCGCGACCGAACTGGATCACGGTCATCGATATCTCAGCCCAGCGCTCCTCGGGATACAGCGCCATGAGATCCCGCTCGACTTTCACCGGGTCAGCTGTGTTCGTGAGCCCGACACGATTGGCAACACGCTTGACGTGGGTGTCAACCGCAATTGCCGGGATGTCCCACACCTCGGCAAGCACCACCGAAGCTGTCTTCCTGCCAACGCCACGCATCTCGACCAGTTCGGCCAGTGTGGAGGGCACCTCGCCTCCGTATCTGTCCACAAGGTCACCAGCGAGGGCGATGATGCTCTTTGTCTTCTGCCTGTAGTACCCCGTCGAATAGATGATCTTCTCTACATCTTCCGGATTCGCCGCTGCGAGATCCTCGGGTGTTGGATATCGGTCGAACAGAACAGGTGTCACCTTGTTCACGTTCTCATCGGTCGTCTGAGCAGACATCACCGTTGCCACCAGCAACTGCCAGGGATTGGCGTACTGAAGGGCTGTGTCCATGTCAGGGTAGATCTTCGCGAGTCGGTTCAGGATCACGCGGGCGTTGCGACGCTCACCGCTTGATGGGAGATTCTCGGTTTCAGTCACACGGGTTTCGCTCACGCGCAGAGCGTACCCCTGCACCCGACCTCACGTTTGACTGGTCGGACGATTCAAGATATGGAGGCAACCCGCAATCCCTGCCCCAACGACTGCAACGGTACCTACGAGCACCACAAGTAGCTCCATCAGCGCGTAGGCCGAAGTGGAACATGTCCCGAGCCCGGTTGTACACAAGCCAAGACCGGTGCCACCAGCCACGAGATCAAGGAGGACGATTGCGGGGATGGCGACGACAACGACAAGTAGCGCAACAAGTCCGCCAAGTAGCAGTCTCACAAATACCATGGCGGAAGGCTACTTCGAGATCGATTATTGCTCACGCACCCGCGCATGTGTACGGTGCCACACAAGCTCATGAGAGGCAGTTCGTGACCACAAAGGTCGTTGCACCCCCCGCGTACCACATTGAAGAATTCACCGAGGAGGAGCGAACCGTTCTCGCTCGGTACTTCACCGATATCGATGGACCCGTGTTCGCGATCCAGGGCCTGCCAGAGGTCGTCAAGGGAGCGCTCTTCGCACGGTACAGCCGTTCACCAAAGTCCGTCCGCCGTCTATTCCTCGACGAGTTCGCTGTGGACGAGGACAGTGCAATCGCCACGATCGCTGCATCTTCGTCCGGGGGCGACGTTGTCGGGATGGCCCGCGCTGAAGGACTCTATGACCGAGTGTTCACCCAGTACGGCGACGACTCCGTTGCACAACTGGGTGCCGCGCACCTCGCTGTTGAACAGGCATCGAATATTCTGACGAAGGTGCTCGAATGGGGTCGGCTTGCTTCCTATCTCGAACAGTCGACTCGATACATCTTCTACGATCAGAAATTCGGCCACAGATACCGGTACCAGATCCCACAGGAACTTGCTGGGCACGATCTCACCGAACGATACACAACGGACATGAACTGGATGTTCTCCACGTACAGCAGCGTCGTTGCACGGCTCGTGGCGTATTACAAAGAACTGTATCCGAGACTTCCTGAGGATTCCGAGTTCGTATGGAATTCAACGATCCGAGCCAGGGCGTGTGATGATGCCCGAGGCCTCCTTCCGGCCGCAACGCAGTCAAATGTCGGGATCTTCGCCTCAGGACAGGCGTACGAATCGTTGCTCCTGCGCATGCAGGCAAACCCGCTGGAGGAAGTGCGTTGGTATGGCGACGCCATGCTCCTGGAATTGCGAAAGATCATCCCCTCATTCATGAAACGGGTCGACGTGCCGGAGCGAGGAGGTGCTTGGGTCGAGTACCTGACTGGCATCCAGCTCGCAATGAGTTCCCGCGGATCCGAAATCGCTGCCGCTCCGCAACTTGCTGACTCGGTGACAATGGTCGAGTTCGACCCTGAGGGAGAGAGAAAGGTCGCGGCAGCGAGTCTCTACTCGTACACGAATCTCTCCGATGCGCAGCTGAGGGACATCGTTGCCGAAATGGATGAAGCCGAGATCGACAGCATCTTCGCAGACTATGTAGGGGACCGCACGAATCGAAGGCACAAACCAGGCCGGGCTCTGGAACAGACCTTCTACCGGTTTGATGTGCTGTGCGACTATGGGATATTCAGAGATCTCCAGCGACACCGGATGATGACCTTGGAGTGGCAGCAGCTCTCACCCGCTCACGGGTATGTCACGCCTGACTCGATTCTCGACATCGAGGCGAAGAATCTCTGGGACGAAGGAATGGGCCGTGCCTCGGAGCTCTACACAACCGTCAGCGACTCTGCTGGCCCAGATGTTGGCCAGTACGCAGTGCCGTTTGCGAACCGAGTTCGGTTCTACATGAATATGAACGCTCGCGAGGCGTTTCACATGCTCGAGTTGAGGACTCAGCAGGGAGGGCATCCTGACTATCGGGGGATATGCCAGGAGATGCATCGCCAGATCCGCGATGTTGCCGGCCACACGAGGATTGCAGCTGCGATGGACTACGTCGACCACGAGAGCTACGACCTGGGGCGTCTCGAAACGGAACGTCGGGCGGCCGCGAAACGTGCAGCCCTGGGCGTTGCCGACCCGTCAGGATGAAATCGGGATACGGAGGATTAGTTCACCATCTTCGACCGTCCACGATGCGGACCCGACAAGCGAATAATCGAGATAATCCAATTCTGCTGCTTCGATGAACTGCTTCCGGGCTGTGCCTTCCAACGGAGGTACTCCACGCTCCCGCACTGCTTTGGCCCTGTCCTGAAACCGTGTGAGGAACGCATCCATGTCGAGCTTGGCCATCGGGTTCTCCTGAAGTATGTGAACTGTGAACTGTGAACTGTGAACT
>JAMBLH010000204.1 GCA_023336875.1 Actinomycetes bacterium | reverse complement strand
TTGGCAGTGAAAATCCAGCTTGCCTGAAAGTGTGCCTCGGGGCTTTTTGCTCGTTTGAGGATCAGGAGCGTCGCGATATTCCCTGCAAGGGCGATGAGCGAGACGAAGATCATTATCCGGGCGTCGGGGAGTGACTCGTCACCAAAGAACCTTCTGACGACCTCGACGAGGCCAACAACGGCCAATGCGAGTTGGAGATAGCCGCTTGTGGCTGCAAGGCGCTTCTTGCGAACCATCGTTCCACCGACAGCGATGATGCTGAGTCCGTACACACTTGCGTCGGCAAGCATGTCGATGGAGTCAGCCAGGAGACCCATGGAGTTACTCACGATCCCTGCGGCGAACTCGGCAACGAAGAGAACGGCGTTGATCACCAGGGCGATGACAAGGACCCGTCGCTGCCGCCCGTCTGACTCAGAGCTCGCTGGGCTCGGCATTCCCGTATCGGCGGCGAGCATCGTCGCGTCGAGCTGCAGTTCGTGGAGAACCCCGAGAACGTCGTCAGGATTAGCGTCGTGGTAGACGGTGACGGTCCGTTCGTCCAGATCAACCACCGCGGCATCCACTCCTGCCACCGTCGCCAGTTTCAACTGGACGAGCTGTTCCTCTGTTGGACAGTCCATTTTCTGGACACTGAACACGGTGGTCTTCATTGCTCTGGGCATTCTACGAGGTTGAGGGCTGACGTGTTGAGGGGCTGGCTGAGTAATTCAGCCAGCCCCTCAGTTGGTGAGCCGTTTGTTGTCGTGCTCAGGACTCTGGTCTACAACCGTCGCTGCAGTGAGCGACCCTTGGGATCATGAATCGGTACATATTCGCTCCTTCCTTTGTTCATTGATTCAACCATGTCGGGCGGCGCTCTATTGCGAATTCATGCCGCACAACACGAGAGGTTCTTGACATCCTTGTTGAATGTTTGCGCAGCGAGTTTGAGGGCTTCGGCCATGGTCAGGTACGGGTGAAACATCGCCGCGATCTCATCCACGGTCGCGTGGTAATTCATCGCGACGACGGCCGCCTGGATAACATCGCCTGCACCTTCGGCCATCACATGGGCACCCAGAAGCTCGCCTGAAGATTCGTCAGCGACAAGTTTCACCGTCCCCACCGTATCTCGGTTGACCAATGCTCTCGGCACGGCATCGAGGGGGAGCACTGACGTGATGACAGGGTGACCGGCCTTGCGTGCTGCGTCCTCTGTGAGACCAACAGATGCAATGGACGGTGTTGTGAAGGTGACCCTCGGCATCGTGCGGAGATCCAAAGTCCTTCCCGCGCCACGTAGCGCGTTCTCTGCGGCGATGTTGCCAGCCGCGGCGGCCACGTAGACGAACTGGGGCGTTGTGGTGACATCGCCAGCGGCCCACACCATCGGATTGGATGTGGCAAGACCTGTGTCGACCACCACAGCGCCGCTGGCGTCCATGTCGACGCCAGCAAGATCGAGACCCAAGGTCTTCGTATTCGCCCGACGCCCAGTGGCCATTAGAAGTTGGTCCGCTTCCAGCCGGGTCGTGGAGTCTCTGTGGTCGATCTCCAACCACACGCGATTGCCGCGCTTTCCTGCCCGGGTGGCCAGCGCTCCCTCATAGATGGTCGCGCACACGTCCCCCCGATCGTGCCGTTCTCCACGATCGCGACACTTGCGCCAAGGTCTCGCGCCTTGATCGCTGCAGCGAATGCCGCCGACCCTGATCCAAGTATCAAAAAGGTCGTAGTCCCGATCTTCAGGTGACTCCTGAACGCCGGTCCTTTCTTCTGGTGCGGATGTGGACACGATCTCGTAGTTGGACCCATCCAAGGTGTCCTTTGCCTTAGCGACATCGAACGAACCGGAGTCCGTGCCGGTTGCCCTCGGTGACGAGCGACCGGTCGTGAGCGGTCCATCCTCCGCCTCAATCGGGTACGATGTTGTACCATAAGCCGCATCGAGCCGACGGTTCAGTTCGTCATGATCGTCGATATCAATCGCAGGAAGCTCCTCGAGCTCATGGATGCAGGTGCCCAGATTGTTGACGTGCTTCCTGAGCGTGAGTTCACAAGCGGCCACATTCCGGGGGCGACGAATATTCCGCTCAAGAAACTTACGGCTGAATCCACCTCGGTTCTCAGACGCGATAAACCCGTTGTGGTGTATTGACACGACGGATTGTGAGACATGTCTCCACGAGCCGCGTGTCGGCTCGAAGCTCTCGGATTCGAAACGGTATACGACTACACGCTTGGCATTGCTGACTGGAAGGCAGCGGGGCTACCCCTTGAGGGGTCGACCGCATCGGTGCAAGTCGTGGGTGATGCCACACGACCTGACATCCCCACATGTGGCCCTGAGGAGGAGCTCGGTACCGTGTCGGATCGCACCAAGGCCCTGGGCTGGGATGAGGCACTCGTCATTGACTGTGATGGCGTCGTCATCGGCCGGCTCCGTGGTCGTACGTGGGACGAGAAACGAGAGTCCCGTGTCGTAGATGTCATGGAATCGGGCCCTACAACGGTCAGGCCGAGTAGTGCCCTGGCGCCGCTTGTGGAGCGCATGGAGAAACGTGGGACGAAACTGGTCACAGTGACTGATGCCCAGGGAGTGTTGATTGGAGCCCTCGTTGCCGATGAAGCGCGGCGAGTAATCGAAGGAGAACCCCCCGAACGGATCTGGGCCGACTGCGACGGGTGCCCAGGTCAGTGGCGTGTACTTCCCTCTACACGTCGTATTGGAGCAGATACGGCCCCGCTTTAGAGCGTTAACTGCGCTGGGCAGTATCGTCCCCGCTCAGAGTAAATCCTTCCCAGCAGATCGGTACGAATTGATGCGCCGCGTAACGCTTCTCTCCTTGTTGCTGGCCCTTGGACTGGTCGCAACCGCCTGCAGCAGCGGCGTCACAAACGCGGAGGTTGCCTCGCTACAAGAGGATGCCCCGGCCACGACGATTGAAAATTCGGACGGTGGGTCGATTCCCGGTGAAGATGCGGTGCTTGCATTCACGGCATGCCTGCGAGATGAGGGACTCGATGTGGACGACCCGGCCATTGATGAGGAGGGGAACCTCGTGGCGCCAACCCCCCACGCCCTTGCTGCTGAAACGCTTGATATTTCTGCCGTACATTCGGCGTTCGGTGTCTGTCGCGGATTCCTCGACAACGTGACGTTCGGTATGAGTACAGAAGACCTCTCAGGACGTGAGGACGAACTCCTTGCCTTTGCCGTGTGCATGCGCGACAACGGCTACGACATGCCAGACCCGGACTTCTCAGACAACGGTCACAGTGGCGATGGACCGTTCGGTGATGCCATTGACACGGACGATCCCGACTTTCAGACCGCGGCCAAATCGTGTGACGACATCGTTGGTGGCTAGTGGTCTGTCGCGGAATTGGTGTCTGGGTGTCTCCGCGGCATCGGCGTTCGTGGCAAGGACGCACAACGCAGGCCCAGTCTGGACTGCGTCAAGGCGGAGGACGCCGCCAGGGACGTCGAGGACCGGAGAGACACGGCATCCATTTCTGCGACAGACC
>JAMBLH010000203.1 GCA_023336875.1 Actinomycetes bacterium | reverse complement strand
GTGCGAGGTCATATTCAGAGCAAAGTAACGGCGGCGCCTGTTGGCTCTCCTCCCTGCCGCGACGGACTCAATACGAAGAGAATCCGACCAGGTATCTCGTGATATCTTCGATGGTTGCGGAGCCGCGGATGCCGCGATCCTTCCGTCGAACCACATTGACCACGGCGGAATTTGTCGTCCATCGAACCTCGTTGGCGAACCCTATTCCACCGCGACCGGCGTAGCAGGGAGCTTCCACTGTCTTGAGACGACCGGGTACATTCAACGCAATCGAATCAGATAGCAGCGTGCGTCTCGTCCTGCTCACAGATAACGGGCGGGTTACCATCGAAGAAGCCGCGCCTGTCTTCGATGCTCTCGTTTCCGACCTGCCGAAAGATCTCAGCGACGCTCAGGTCGATCGTTTCTCATATTCGTCGAGGAGACGATGCAGCGATAGCCTGATCAGAGCCAGAGCACCGGGGATGGCGCAACGAATCAGACAGCGATACACCCTTCAGAGGTCAGCGGACCGCCAAAGTAGAACAATCACTGCTCGGGCGCAACCGGCACACGGAGTCGGCACTATTTCTCGTGCGCAGCGTAAGCTCATTTCGTGTCTTCTCGGTCCACATCTCACTCGCCCGCCGACCGAGCTGTGGGCGGCCAGATGGACAACGTCAGCACCGACTGGGGAAGCGGTCGTATACGACTCCGTTCCGTCGATGTCATGCGTGGCGCGGTATTGACGTTGATGATCCTCACTCCGCCGATCCGGTACCGGGGCACCTACGAAGCACTCGGACACGCGCCGTGGCTCGGATGGACCGTGTCAGATCTCGTCTTTCCTCTCTTCCTCTTCGTCAGTGGACTCAGCCTGGCGTTCCTGCTGCGCGCTCCAGTTGATTCAACGACCAAGAGAAGACTCGTGCGACGGCTTGTCGCTCTCCTGATCGTCGGAGTCGCATACAACGCTATTGGACAGCCACTCGACATTTCGGTGCTCCGATTCACTGGAGTTCTTCAACTGATAGGTATCTCCGGTGCCGTCGCCACGTTGGCCATCCTGCTCACGAGAAGACCAGACGGCAGAGACAGGATGGGGGCAATCGCAGCGATAGCTGCCGGTTTGATCCTCGGATACGGCGCCGTCCTCGTGTGGCTACCCGGCTCTTGTGGACGCTTCGGCGTCAACTGCAACCCATTCTTCGGCATCGACGAGGCGGTCATTGGACGCTCACACCTCTACAGACCATTCGACGCCATCACATACGATCCGGAGGGTCTGATCCTGTCGATGGCAGCTGCTGCATTAGTGCTATCGGGATACCTGGCATCGCGCGTGATGGCGACCGAGCGTCCAGGAAAAGCGATCTCGTTGCTCGTGACACTCGGTGCTGCAGGGCTCGCCACATCCCTCTTCGTCAACCAGTGGGTCCCGATATCGAAGCGTCTCTTCACACCGACGTTCGCCCTCCTGGCAGCTTCCATCGGGACTCTCCTCTTCGTGGGGTTCGTTGTGCTCTTTGACCTCGGACACGACAAAGCCATGCCAAACCAAGTGTCCTCTTCTCGGCAGATCGTTGCATGGCCTTTCCTCGTATTGGGAGCGAACGCCCTCGTCGTCTTCATGGCAGAGCGCATCCTCCTCCAACTCGCCAACAAGACCACCATTGGCGGGCAGCCGACCGATCGATGGCTCCTTGAGCATTTCGGTACCGCACCCTCTGCCGCCCTCGCGCTCTCGTCTGCCCTTCTCCTCATCATTCTTGGGATAACAGCGTTCATGCGGTGGCGAAAGTGGCGGATTGTTCTGTGATCTACCGCAACCTTCCAAACGAGCAGACCATCACATCGGAGTCTTTCTGATGCGGCGCATGGTCGCCATTTTCGTGATCGGTCTGCTCATGGGCACAGTAATTGTCGTCTCCGTAGCCCTTCTCCGCCCGACCGCCCCAATGCCCGAAAAGATCGACATGATCGTGATGCCCCACCCAGATGATGAGATGGAAGCGTGGTCCGTGATTGAGAACAACACCGACGTGTACCACCTATTCGTGTATCTCACCCTCGGTGAAGAAACGTCATTCTGCACACCCGACCTCCCCGGGTACCAGGAAGCAACCGGAGAACGCGAACCAAGGCCGATGCCAGAGGGGAAGCACTCTGAGGCTTGCGAGAGCGAACGGATCAACAGCACGTTGCACTTCCTTAATCAGATGGCTGAGACGGATCCGGGGCTCCCCCACGGTTTCACCGAATCGACGATGCGGTGGAGCGATCCCTTCGCTGAGAATGGAGTGCAGCTGACCAGGAGCGACGGTGACGCGCGAGCGCCAGCAGATCGGCGTGCACGCGTATTCGACGGTGGCGAACAGGGTCAGGTGGTGTTCTTCGACATGGGCGACGGCGACCTCACCGAAGACGAGACAAGGTGGGTCATCGACACCGTTCTGGCGAACCGAACGGCGCTCGGGATCCCTGATCTACGCTGGAACCGACTGATCGGCGCGAGTTTTTACCACGACAGCACCTACGAAGACTGCATGGATTACCCGCACCCAGACCACAAGTCAGTACACCGGACCGTCTGGGACGACAATGCAGGCGCTTTCTCCGAATGGATCGTTCCCACCTGTCGGCAAGACCCTGAATCTACGCGCGATGGGGTCGTAGACCACTTTGGTGACGCCATGGAGCTGGGTGAGCCGACAGCGGACGGATACTTCTCCCGCCTCGGTTCACACAACATCCACTACGGCTGGCTGAAATCGCCCTACTACGAGGGCGACTGGGAAGGGCAGGAGAAACTCTTCCAGCGGAATCAGAACTTTCGCGTCCGATCCTCCTGACCAGATCCAATCCCGCACCGCCACACGTACGCGGGGAGCTAGGGAGCACTGGTCAATTGGGTGTCTATTGTGCGAGACGTGTCAGTTCGGATCCGGTTGCAGCGGGAACGCTGGTGCCAGTGACAAGCAGAATCGGTGCGTCCATTATGCCCGCAACGGGCCCGGCTGCGACAGCGTCAGGGAAGTTCACACCCGTCACGATGAACACCGTGCTCGCTCCTGTCGGGAACACTCTCTCAGACACAGCGACTGCGGTCTCATACCGGTTCGCACCCCAGTACCTCAGCACACAGCCAGACACCATCGATTCGAGCTCAGTCACGACACTGCTGCTCACCACCGCAGAGCCACCCAACACAACAACCCCACCAGGGTTCAACCGTGCCAACTCGGCCGCCGTCTCCACGGGCACCGAGTTCTCACGCACCAGCAGGATCGGACCATCCGTGACCACACCCGCAGGGCCACCAGCCAACGCATCAGGGAAGTTCTCACCCGTTGCGATGAACACCGGTGACACCCCAGGACTGAATGTCGCAGCGGACACGGCCGCAGCAGTCGCGTACCGGTTCGCACCGGACACCCGTGTTACCGTCCCAGACGTGTAGCTACCCAACACCGTCATCACGGCATCTGACACCACAGCAGAGCCACCCACCACGACGATCCGGCCCGGGTGCAGGCGAGTCAACTCGGCCGCGGTCTCGCCAGGGACAGAGTTCTGACGTACCAACAGGATCGGTGACCCATCACGGCCTGCAGCAGGACCCGCAGCCAGCGCATCGGGGAAGTTCTCACCCGTCGCGATGAACACTGACGACACACCCGGAGAGAAATTCGCATTCGAAAGTGCAGCAGCCGTCGCGTACCTGTTCGCACCCCACACCCGAGTCACCGAACCATCCACCAACCCCTCCAACTCGGTGAGCACCGCGTCAGATACCACAGACGACCCGCCAACCACCACCACATCCACCACAGCGCACTCATCCCAGTCAGCATCCAGAGACGTCAACCAGGTAGAAAGGCCGCTGTCGGTGGTGGTGAGGCAGTTGTTTCCACCAGGGCCATCAGAGAAGTGCAGATGGGTGATGGTGTCCTGGAGTTGGGACATCGATGCGGTGAGGTTCCCTGACATCAGGTTCGACTGGGCGTACATCTGCTTGAGGTTCGCCAGGAAACCGACTCCGGCCGGTATGAATGGCAGTTGGTTGCCGTTGATGTACAGATGGGTGAGATTCGACAAGCCCCCGATCTCAACCGGGAGCGAAGTCAATTCATTGCGGGAGAGACCAAGAGTCGTGAGGTTGCTGAGCCAGCCGATCTCTGCTGGAAGCGACGCCAGTTGATTGCCCGAGAGAATCAACCAGGTCAGGCTGGAAAGGCCGATGATCTGCGGGGGGATCGACGTGAGTTGGTTCTCGCCCAAGTACAACCAGTTGAGAATATCGAGATCGCCGATCTGGCTCGGGATCGAGGTCAACTGGTTCTCAGCGAGCTGCAGGGAAACCAGGTTATCAAGTCCTCCGATCTCTGGCGGCACCGCCCCTGCAAGCGAATTCCGGTACAGGCTCAGCTCCCTGATGCCACCACTCCAGGCACACGTGACCCCGAACCATCCGCATGGGTCCGTGGGAGTGTTCCAACCTGTGTTGATGTCCCAGTTCGGCCCGTCGGTCGTTGCGTACAGAGCCACAAGGGCGTCGCACTCTGGCTGGGATGCCAGCGTTGTAACGGCTGTTCCGTTGATGTCACAGGTGGCCGCAGATGCGGGATGGGCCATGAGCACGATCAGGACAGCAACGAAAACTATCCCTGTGATCAAGAGGACTGCAGTACGGACCCCCCACCGGCGCGTTGCATCTACCGAGGTGGCTGAATGTCCCATACCGACTCCCTCTACCGAGTTCGATGACCATCCAATCTCATCGTATCACTGGGAGGAAGAGGGCTCTGATGCGGGCTCAGGGTTCGGGGAAGTGAGGGAATGCGATGGGAGAAATCGTTGACAGTCAACAGTTCACAGTTGACAGTCGGAACCCGGCAAGATGCTGCGTTGGAGCGGTCGGGTGCTCTGACTGTGAACTGTCAACTGTCTGCTTCTATGCAAGGAACTCTTTCAGTACGTCGTACACGATGTTCATGTTCTCGATGGGGACGTATTCGCCGACCTGGTGGGCCTGGGGGACGAGGCCCGGACCGTAGTTGACCGCAACGGCGCCCCGAGAGGTGAGGCGGGCGACATCGGTCCACCCCTGTTTGGCCATACGCTCGCGACCGATCAGGGCCTCAAGACGTTGCACACCCTCGTTGTCGAGATCGACAGACCCCGATGGAGCACGATCCTTGATCACGATCTCGTCAGCCGCACTTGCAACCTCTCTGAGCCGTTCCTCAGCTTGTTCGATCGAGTAGATGGGAGGGAACCTGTGGTTGAGATTGATCACGAACTCGCCAGGGATGATGTTGTTCGCGATGCCGCCCTCTGCCTTGGTCACGGAGAACACCTCGCG
>JAMBLH010000202.1 GCA_023336875.1 Actinomycetes bacterium | reverse complement strand
CTTATCCGGCGAGCGATTTCTGATGGGGAACCGAAGAGATGGACCGACCCGGTGACATCCATGAACGCCTCATCAATGGACAACGGCTCAACCAGTGGGGTGTACGCCTCATAGATGTCGAAGACCGTCCTGGAGTACTCGGCGTATGCGCCAAATGTGCCGTCGACGACCGTCAGTTGCGGGCAGAGCGCACGAGCATCGACAAGGCGCATACCTCCTCGGACACCGAAATGTTTGGCCTCATAGGTGCAGGAGAGTACGACTCCTCCTCCCACGGCAACAGGCATCCCTGCGAGTGAAGGATTCTCAAGAACGGCGACGGCGGCGTAGAACGCATCGAGATCAGCGTGAAGGATGCCTGGAATGTCCACGGAACAATGATGTCATATCGGTACGACAAATGGCTACTTGCAGATTCTCGAACGTCTATTCGTTGACCGCTTCTGCGACTGCTCGCCCGATCGTGACATGGCCCTGTGCGTTCGGATGAGGCCATCCGGCCCACAACTGTGTTGCGACGTCATCGTCGATTTCAACCCAGGTGACATCGCTTGACAGGCCAGCTTGGAGGGCGGAGTGAAGACCTTGAATCGCCTCTGCCATCTCGACTCGACACTCGTTCCCGATCGGCGTCCAGAACGGCGCTAGCTCGGTTCCGGTGATGTCGTAGTACCCCGTCCAGAACAATTGGGCGTTCGTCCTGGCTGATAGAGCGTCGACAGCCGATCGAGTGTTCTGTGTGATTGACGCTGACCGAGATCCAATGTTCCACTTGTCGTGGAGTGCCAGATCACATGCCGCGCGATCCCCTGCCTCTGTGAATGAGAAGGCTGTGTCCTTGGTCAGGTCGACGATCACGTCGGTCCAGTTCGTCGAATTGATGCCAGCAGTGATGACGACAATGTTCCAGGACTTGTCATCAGCGAGATCCTCGATCTGATCGACCTGAGCCTCATGGGTGGCTCCACAGGAGTCGGGACCTCCGTCGAGCATCTCGCCGGCACCCGCACCTGCCCAGGCGATGTTGATGTACTCGGGCGCCCATGCGGAAGGAAGTCCGGCTGCCACGGCGGAAGTCAGTTCGTTGCCATACGACAGTTCGCTATCCGTACACACCGAATCGCCCGTGAACCACTGTCGGGTGTATCCAGAGGCAATGGAGTCGCCTGCAACAATCACCCGAGGGGTGCCAGGAGTCACACCCGACCACACCTCGAACCAGTCCGATGCGTTTCCGTGCGCATCGATTGCTTTCACTTCGAGCGTATAGCGCGAATCTGGTCGGATGCTTGCGTAGCTGACGGTCGGAGATTCGACATCCGCCGACAGGGTCTGGCCCTCGGTGGCACCATTCCATCGGTACTCGTAGAGATCGACGGCATCATCGTCCACAGCGTCGATGACGAGATCAGCCTCGAGAAGGGCGTTGTGTCGCTGCGGGTCCGACAGGTGCGCGGAAATGATCTTCGGGCGGTAGTCGGGATCCGGTGGTAGGTCGCGTGACTGGGACCCTTGCGCACCTCCGGGCACGGCAAAGAGGAGCGCCAAGAGCAGCGCGAGCGGAAGAAGAATCCTCAAGCGTTCGACCATGATCAGAAACCTACCGTGTGTTTGACGTACCCATAGGACGT
>JAMBLH010000201.1 GCA_023336875.1 Actinomycetes bacterium | reverse complement strand
TGTGAACTGTGAACTGTGAACTGTGAACTTTACACCGTCGGTTCACATCTGACGATGTGCCATGAGTTCTTGACCACCCGATAGGCTCCTGCATATGCCAACTTCTCGCCTCATCTTCGTATCGGGCAAGGGAGGCACGGGAAAGTCAGCTGTGGCAGCGGCAACGGCGATCGACTTTGCTCGACGAGGTCTCCGTGTTCTCGCCATTGACATGCTCGGTCAAACGGGGCTCGCAGCCCACCTGCGGTCCCCCGGTTTGGGATACGATCCAACAGAAGTTCGCCCGGGGTTGTTCGCAATGGCAATGAACCGGTCCGACGCCCTTGACGAGTATCTCAAGACACAACTGCACATCCCGCAGGGTGCCCCCACAGGCCAGATCAGTGCTGCCCTCGCGGTTCTTGCCGACACCGCTCCGGGTGTGCGCGAGATCATCAGCATCGGAAAACCTGTCGCAGAGGCGCGAACCCACAGTTGGGATGTCGTGGTCGTCGATGCCCCCTCTCTCGGACAGTTCCAATCGTATCTCAGGGCACCGAGGATCATTGCCGAACTGGTCCCGACAGGAAATGTGCGTCGACTGGCGAGCGGCCTCGAAGCTCGGCTGCGAGATGAAGAAGTGACGTCGATCCACCTCATAACAACTCCAGCTGAGCTTCCAACGCTAGAAACCACGGAGGCGATCGCGACGATCCACGATGAACGCCTGGCTCCCGAGCCGAAGGTCTTCTTCAATCGTGTACTCGAAGACTCTGGTCTGGTGGTTTCAGATCTCAAGAAGCTTGGCGATGGATCGCTCCGAGATGCATCCACATTGCAACTCGATCTCGAAACGGAGCAGTCGCACTGGTTGAACGAGCTTGACCATGCCACAACGCTCCCCTACCTGTTCGGTGTATTCACCCCTGGTGAGATTGCCGAGCAACTCGCTGATCGAATCGACTCAGCGACATGACCTCGACCGTCATCGTCACGGGAGCGGGGGGCGTAGGCAAGACCACGTTGTCGGCAGCCCTTGGTGCTGCTATCTCCGAGCGCGGCCATTCCACACTTGTGCTGACCATCGACCCGGCCAAACGACTCGCAGATGCACTTGGAATCTCGGATCTTGGGGACACACCTGTCCAAATCAAGGGCTCGGACAGCATGTGGGCCGCAATGCTCGATGCATCCGCATCATGGGAAGCAATCATCCACCGGTACGCAGATCCAGAGGTTGGCAAACGACTGCTGGCGAATCGTTACTTCCAGGCCCTTGCGGATCGCTTCCCTGCTGCGCAGTCGTACGCCGCAGGCGAGAGAATGGCCGAGTACATCGAGACCAAGCGCTTCGATATGATCGTGGTGGACACGCCCCCTTCAGGTGGAGGGATCGACTTCTACCAGGCACCGGCAATGGCGAACGACCTGATGTCTGGGAAGCTCCTCAAATGGCTCACCGGATCGAATCTTCCTGGAAGGGGTCTCCTGTACCGTTTCACGGCGAAGCCGATGTTGAGGATCGCGGACGCAGCACTCGGTGGACCGATGTTGAGCGAGGTCACAGACTTCCTTATTGATCTGAGGACCATGCACGACACCATCTCGGTTCGATCCCGCACCATCGAGAGATACCTCAGGGACGCAGACACCATTGTCGCAACGACAGCGGACCCGACCCCCATGCACGAGACTCGTCGCTTCTTCACCGAGCTTGAGGGCATCAATATCATGCCTAGTGGGATCATGTTCAATCGCAAGTTGCCCACCGAATGGATAGTTGCAGCCGAATCTCCGATACGAAACGTCGAAGACTCTGTTCTGCGGGCGAAGGCAAAGACGAATCTGCGCTCGTGGGCGTCAGAAGCCAGACGACAGTCCGACGCAGCAGGCGAACTGTCTGCGCGCTATCACGTACCGGTCTACTCGGTCCCTTGGACCACGCCTTCACCCCAGTCCCTCGACGCCCTCAGGACACTGGTCGCCCACTCAGGGATCATCGAAGACCTGGCACTGTGAAGGGTTTTGGCGTGGCTGGCGGGAACATATTCCCGCCAGCCACGCCAAAACCCGCTCAGAACACGGAGGAGGGGCCGAGGAGTTCGCGCAACTCGGCGAATAGCGCGGAGCGGGGCTCGACGTTGTGCTCGGCTCCAACGCGTAGGACCTTCTCCGCGCCGGCTGATGTCATATGGATGAATACAGGTGCAGATCCTGGATGGTTGGAGAGCACCAACTTCAGGTTCTCGACGACGGAAGTCGAGAGTCGCGACGCCGAGACACGAACTCTGACCGTGAGATCCTCTGTCAACTCAGGCTCAGAAATCGATTGCACAATGAATTTGACATCATCGCCACGATGGTCGATGCGGCCGCGCATCACCACGATCGCGTCCTCGCGGATCATGGGCCCGTGCTCGGCAACCGTCTTTGGGAACGCGACGGCCTCCACGCTTCCCTGGAGATCTTCGACGGAGAAGTACACCATCGGGTCGCCTTTGCGCGTGTACCTCCGATTGATCGAACCTATGACACCCGCAATCGTTGCCTGGGAACGATCATCTCGGTCCCACAGACCAGGTATTGGGGTATCTGTCATCTGGGCAAGCATCTTTTCCAGGCCGAGCAAGGGGTGATCCGAGATATAGAGACCGAGCATCTCCTTCTCGAACGCGAGACGTACCTTCTTGTCCCACTCGTGATCCGCGACGTCGCGAGGCACATCGCTGACCTCGGAGTCTCCACCTCCGAAGAGACTGTATTGCCCAGCCTCTTCTGCACGCCTGCGATCGAGGGTGGTGTCGACGATCTGATGGGATACCTCGATCAGACCGCGGCGAGTGTGCCCCATCGAATCGAAGGCGCCTGCCTTGATCATCGACTCGATCGTTCGCTTGTTCAGCACCTGGATGTCAATTCGTTCGATGAAGTCGAAGAAGTCCACGAAGTCTCCATTCGACGACCGCTCTTCGACGATCAGATCGACAACAGCCTCTCCGACGTTACGTACCGCGGAGAGTCCAAACACAATCTCGCCATCCGCTGCCATGAAATCGCGCTCCGAGACGTTCACACCTGGGACAAGAACAGGGATCTTCATCATCCTGCATTCATGGAGATAGGCTGCGGTCTTGTCCTTATTGCTCTTGACGGCCGTCAAGAGCGCTGCCATGTACTCCGTTGGATAGTGGGCTTTGAGCCATGCCGTCTGATACGCAACAAGCGCGTACGCCGCGGAATGGCTCTTGTTGAACCCATATCCGGCGAAGTGCTCGATGAATCCGAAAAGGTCCCTGCCGAGAGACTCCGGATGACCGTTCGCGACACATCCAGAAACGAACTTCTCCTCCTGCTCCTTCATCACCGAAGGAATCTTCTTGCCCATCGCCTTTCGGAGAGCATCGGCGTCAACCATTGAGAAGCCCGCCATTAGCTGGGCGGTCTGCATGACCTGCTCCTGAAAGACCATGATGCCGTAGCTGTCGCCAAGCACAGGTTCAAGATCAGGATGCGGATATTCGACGGCCGACTTGCCGTTCTTCCTGTCCGCGTACTCGAGGTGCATGCCCGCTCCAAGCGGTCCAGGTCTGTAGAGCGCGTTGAGAGCGATGAGATGCTCAAAGCGGTCAGGCCCCAGGTTTCGCATGAGGGCCCGCATCGGCCCGCCCTCGAACTGGAACACGCCCACCGTGTCCCCGCGTCGCAGCATCTCATAGACAAGGTCATCATCAAGGGGCACGCCATCGATGTCCGGCCTGATGCCCGTGTTTTTCTCGATCAGCTCAAGTGCACGTTCGATGGTCGCAAGGTTCCTGAGACCGAGAAAATCCATCTTCAGGAGACCAAGTGATTCAATGCCGTGCATCTCGTACTGGGTGACGATCTCGGCATCATCGCCCTTGCGCTGAATCGGCACGATATTTGTGAGCGGCTCAGGTGAGATAACCACGGCCGCGGCATGAATGGAGTCCTGCCGTCGGAGACCCTCCAGCCCTCTCGCGGTCTCGATTATCTCCGGGGCACCATCGAGAGAGCCAATGAGATCTCGTAGGCCCGAGGCTGCCGAATAGTGGTCGCGTAGGTCGCTTGGTGCATCTGGACCCGGCTCGGTGAGACATTGGTCGATGCTCGCGTCCTTGCCGAGGATGGCGGGTGGCATTGCCTTTGCGAGCTGGTCGCCTGTGGAATACGGGAAGTCGAGCACACGCGCAGCATCCCTGATCGCTTGCTTCCCCTTGATCGTCGAGAAAGTGATGATCTGGGCAACATGGTCCGAGCCATACTTCTCCGCTGAATACCGGATCATCTCGGCGCGATAACGCTCATCGAAGTCCATATCGATGTCGGGCATCTCTCTCCGCCCCGGGTTGAGGAAACGTTCGAAGATCAGCCCGTACTCGAGTGGGTCGAGATCAGTTATGGCGAGCGTGTACGAGACTATTGACCCAGCAGCACTGCCCCGCCCCGGACCAGTACGAATGCCCTGCTGTGCGGCGTACTGGATCAGATCCCATACGATCAGGAAGTACGCGGAGAAGCCCATCTCGGAGATGACCTTGAGTTCATAGTCGATGCGCTCCTGCGCCTCTGGAGTGATGGACTGATACCTGCGCGTCGCTCCTTCCATCACAAGATGCCTCAGATATGTGTCCTCGGTGTGATCGGAGGGCACGTCGAACTTCGGCAGCAGCATTCGGCCGAATTCGATATCGAAATCCACCCGCTCAGCGATGAGCAGCGTGTTGTCGGCTGCACCTGGATACTGCTCGCCACCGAACAGGGATCGCATCTGAGCTGCGGACTTGATGTAGAACTCCTCGGAGTGGAACCTGAACCGCTTCTCGTCGGACTTTACGGAGCCGGTCTGGATGCAGAGCAGCGCATCGTGTGCGTCCGCCTCATGGGCGTGGGTGTAGTGCGAGTCGTTGGCTGCAAGAAGGGGCGCTCCGAGCCTCCCTCCGATGTCAAGGAGGTCGTCCATGATCTTGCGTTGAGCAGGGATGCCGTGGTCCTGCAACTCGATGAAGAAATTCTCCTTGCCGAAGATGTCCTGATACATCGCGGCAGCGGCGACTGCACCGTCGAAATCACGCTCGGTGCCACGCTGGTCATCGTCGGCGGCCTCGTCAACGCCAAGAAGTTGGGGAACGTGCCCACCAAGACACCCTGTTGTGCCTATCAGACCTGCGCTGTGTTCAGCAAGAAGCTCAGCATCAATGCGCGGCTTGTAGTAGTAACCCTCTGTATAGGCCCTTGATGCGAGCTTCATGAGATTGCGATAACCAACCTCGTTCTCCGCCAGAATCGTCATGTGGTATCTACGATCGTCGCGTCGCGCTGGCCGATCGAACCTGGATCCTGGGGTCAGGTACGCCTCGATGCCAATGATCGGCTTGACGCCCTCCTCCCTGGCTGCCTTGACAAAGTCGACAACGCCGTAGAGAACTCCATGGTCGGTGATTGCGACGGCAGGCTGGTTATCCGCAGCAACTGCCCTGACGAGATCCTTGACTCGTGCAGCCCCATCGAGCATGGAGAACTCGGTGTGAACGTGAAGATGCGCGAAGCTGTCAGCCAAGATGTCCCAATCTGCGAATTACACCCATGTAAGCACGACCGGCCTGCATGTGCATACCGAGGGGCAATGACACGCAAGGTGCAACCGCCACCCCTGTCGGTCCTAATCTACCAATTGCGTGTCCACCAGCACCACACGTGGAACATCGCGCACAAGGAACCAACAACTGAGCCAAGAGGCACCAGCGAGGAGAAGCTGTGGGAGTCATAGGAGTACTTACCGCGGGCGGCGATTGTCCCGGTTTGAACGCTGTGATCCGAGGCGTCGTTGGACGCGCAGATGAGAGGGGCGAAGAGGTTCTTGGAATCCTCAACGGCTGGGAGGGGCTCATGGAGGACAACACCGTGCTGCTTCGCAGGGACGATGTGCGTGGAATTCTTGGCCGTGGCGGCACCATCCTCGGCACGTCGCGAATGGATCCCTACTTCCATGGCAAAGGGATGATCAGTTGCGAAGGGACGCTGTCACGAAACGGCATCGATCGCATCATCGTGGTCGGCGGCGATGGAACACTACGTTCGGCAATGCGACTCGCGGACGAGGGCCTCAACGTTGTAGGGGTCCCCAAGACGATCGACAATGACATCTGTGGCACGGACATCACATTCGGGTTCCAGACGGCCACACAGATCGCCACCGAAGCCATCGATCGACTCGCAACGACCGCGGAGGCACACAACCGCGTGATCGTTGTCGAGGTCATGGGCAGGACCAAGGGATGGATCGCGACCTACGCCGGTATTGCAGGTGGCGCGGATTACATCCTCATCCCCGAGCAGCGCTACAGCATCGACCATGTCGTCGACGTGCTGAGACAGAGACATCGCTCAGGGCATCGGTACTCGATCGTTGTCGTCGCTGAGGGCATCGATCCGCCTCCGGGCTATGAACCAGGCGAGATGAAGCAGGATGCATTCGGCTTCGATCGCCTCGGGGGCGTGGCGTACGCCGTTGCTGCAGCAATCGAGGACAATACGCAGTTCGAGACACGTGTTTCGATCCTCGGCCACATCCAGCGTGGCGGAACGCCCGTTGCATCTGACAGAGTACTTGCGACACGACTCGGCGTCGCGGCTGCAGACTTTGCCATCGACGGCTTGACCAACGTGATGGTCGCGATGAGAGCCACCGAAACGGTACCCGTCCCCCTCGTCGAGGCGACCTCGGCCATTCGCGGCGTCCCCGACGACATATACCAAACAGCCGAAACGTTCTTCGGGTAGAGGCGTACGACAGGCGATAGGCGACAGGCGACATACGACATACGACACGGAACCCCACGGCGGCCGTCGTGTGTCGTGAAGGAAGCGCAGCGACGGTCTTGTGTCGGAGAGCGAAGCGGTCGG
>JAMBLH010000200.1 GCA_023336875.1 Actinomycetes bacterium | reverse complement strand
GTAGGCACTCTGGATCGTGTCGAGACCCGAGAGACCCACTGGACCCTTGTTGAGCGTCGCACCAGACAGATCACCGTTGATTCCGAGCGCCTGACCAAGCTTTCCCGGTCCGTCTGCAAGGTGGTTGCGCCTGTCGCGGCGCTCCTCTGCAACGGAGGTTCCATCGACAACCGTGCCTCCTCGAAGGAGAACTCCCTGAGGATCGCCCTCCTTTCCTGTCACGATGTTCATGCACCAGTGGATTCCGTACGAGAGATAGATGTAGATGGTGCCTGCTGGGCCGAACATCGGTTGATTGCGCTGGGTGCGTCCGCGGTGGGCATGGCTTGCAGGATCATCATGTCCGCGATACGCCTCGACCTCGTTGAGGCGTATTGTCACGGTCGCTCCGTCGATCGTTGTTCTCACCAGCGCACCGAGAAGTGAGACCGCAGCCTCGGGAGACTCCTGCTCCAATGGTGCGAGCACTCGACCGACCGTCGTGCTCAGATCGATCCCCTCAGCTCTCCCCCGGTGGCTGTGACAACCGAATCAGCTATGGCTTTCTGGACAGGTGTGATCTCCTCATCCGTGAGAGTCCTGTCATCGGCCCTGAGCCGGATCTTGACGGCAATGGACTTGAGATTCTCGCCGACCGAGTCGCCAACAAAGACATCGAACACATCAACCGTGTCCAGCAGCTCTGCAGCCGCGGACCTCACGGCATCGGTAAGGTCGGATGCCGCAATGGTGTCGGGTACAGCGAACGCTAGATCGAACACCACAGCTGGGAACACGCTCGGTGCGCTGTACTGCCATGGATCTCTCTCAACCACCAGCTCGTGAATGTCGATCTCCCCCGCAACGACCCTGCCGGTGAGACCGAACGCTTCTGCGACGGTTGGATGGACCTCACCGACCACTCCTATCGCTTCGCCAGCCACCAGGATCTCGGCTGACCGACCGGGATGAAACGGAGCGATCGATATCTGACGCAGCTCGGCATCGTCGAGGCCAAGTCTGTCCGACAGGAGCTGCCACACTCCAGTGCCGCTATAGAGATCGAAGGCCTCTGAGCTTGTGCTCCACGTCCCTTCGGACTCACCTGCGAGTACGAAGGCGAGCCTTCTCGGCTGATCAGGCAGCTCATCAGCACCTGGAAGGAATACGTCGCCGATCTCAAAATGTCGTGCCGTCGGGTTGTTGCGCGAAATGGCTGACGATGCTGCCTTCAACAAACCGGGTAGGAGAGTTGTGCGCAGTACGCCCTCCTCCTCATTGAGCGGGTTGACAAGGCTGATCGCGCCGTTGGCGGGATCATCATCATCGAGCCCAAGCATCTGAAGATCGGAGTTGCCGATAAACGAGAACCCGATCAGCTGGTAGAACCCGGCACCGACCATGATATTTCGCAGCAACCTGAGGCGACGCTCCTCATGCGAGAGACCCCCTCCAGGTCCTTGTGGGAGCGTTGCTGGAATCGAGTCGAAACCATGCAATCTTGCGATCTCCTCGACAAGATCCGCTGGTACCCGGACGTCTGGCCGCCGGGTCGGTACCGTCACTGTGAGCGGATCGTCTCCCTCGACATCGAATGTAAGTCTCGTGAGCAGGTCAGCAGTCTCCTGTCTACCAAGTGATATTCCGAGGATGCGCTTGGTCTCCGACAGTGGATACGTCACTGTCCACGGTGTGATGTTCCCCGGATTCTCATCGGCCGGATCCGGTGCCGGCATCCCACCGGCGATCCTGGTCAGTAACTGGGCCACCCTATCTGCTCCGCGCGGGCAGAATGACGGATCGGCACCCCGCTCGAAACGTGCTGAAGCCTCAGATCGAAGGCCAAGACCCTTCGATGTCATGAGAATGCTTGCTGGGTCCCAATAGGCCGCTTCTATGAACACGTCCGTTGTGTCGTCGTGAACCTCGGTTGCCGCGCCTCCCATCACACCGCCGATTGCCACGGGTCGCGTTCCATCGGTCACAACGATGTCTCTCTCAGTGAGCACGCGTTCCTGATCGTCGAGTGTCACGATCTCTTCACCCTCACTCGCACGACGCACAACAATTGTGTCCCCGAGGCTATCCACGTCGAATGCGTGGGTTGGATATCCGAACTCGACCATCGCGTAGTTCGAGGCGTCCACCACATTTGAGATTGGCCGAATACCTGCAAGCTCGAGCCGCCGCCGGAGCCAGTGAGGTGAGGGTCCAACGGTGATACCGCGAACCTGACGACCGCTGAAGCGAGGACACGCATCACTGTCCACGATCGATACGGAGACCTTGGTCGGCTCGCCGGACGCCTCGACCTCGATTTCGGGGGGTCGCAGAGGAACTTCGAAGCGTGCGGCGAGATCTCGAGCCAGTCCGTAGACGGAGAGGCAGTCCGGACGGTTCGGAGTGATCGCAATGTCGTACAGGACATCAGGCAACCCGACGACCTGCTCGAACGGTTCGCCAATCCTCTCAGCAGACTGCGGATAGTCGTTGTTGAGCACCATGATGCCCTCGGCATCCTCCCCCAGGCCGAGCTCAGATTCTGAGCAGATCATGCCGTTCGAGGTCACTCCGCGAATATCACGCTTGGTGATCTCGAAGTCGCCGCCGAGCACCGCACCTGGAACTGCAACAGGGACGATGGCACCTGCTTCGAAATTCCACGCTCCACAGATGATGTCGAGGACTGTGTCCCCCACGCTGACCTTTGTCAGACGAACCTTGTCTGCATTCGGGTGTGGACCTACCTCGAGAACTTCTCCGACGACCACGCCCTCGAAGGCCGGCTCGATCAGTCGCCACTCCTCTACCTCATGGCCGAGATTCTCGAATACGTCGACCAGTTCCTCTGGATCATCCATTGGTATGTCGACGAACTCTTTGAGCCACGAACGAGTCAGCTTCATCTGTACTGCTCCAGCGTTCTGACGTCGGGATCGATCATCGTCCGCAGATCCGTGATGCCATGACGAACCATTGCCATACGTTCGGCCCCCATGCCGAACGCAAAGCCGGACAGAGCAGCAGGGTCGTACCCCACATGCTCGAACACGGCCGGATTCACCATCCCGCAGCCAAGGAGCTCGATCCACTTCCCCTGCGTGTAAGCGTGCATCTCGGCTGATGGCTCTGTGAAGGGAAAGTAGTGCGGTATGAACTTCACCTTTGTGCCCCTCCCGAAGAACTGTCGTGCGAACTCCTCAAGAGTGCCCTTGAGGTCAGCGAAGGTGATGTTGTCGTCGACCGCAAGGCCCTCGATCTGGTGAAACACGGGTAGGTGCGTCGCGTCGATCGCGTCCGAACGAAACACCTTCCCCGGCACGACGATGTATACCGGCGGCTCGTGCTTCTCCATATGACGGGCCTGCATTGGAGAAGTGTGCGTTCGCAGGAGGATGTTCTCGTCCACGTCGCCGTAGTCGAGGTAGAGCGTGTCGCTCTCCAACCTCGAAGGGTGGGTTTCGTGGAAGTTCAACGCTGTGAAGTTGTAGAAATCCGTCTCAGCCTCGGGGCCCTCAACCATCTGGTACCCGAGTCCTACGAAGATGTCGACTATCTCGTCCATCGTCTGTTGAATGATGTGATGGGTGCCGCGCTGCGGCACTCTTCCCCGCAACGTGACATCGACCTTGTCCGCCTGGAGGAGGCGCTCCATCGCGCCTGCTTCGAGGACAACGCGCTTTGCCGAGATCAGGTCGGCGAGTTCGTTTGCGATGTCATTGATCGCCTTCCCTGTTGCGCCGCGCTCTGCGGGATCCTCTATTGCACCGAGTCCTCTGCGAGCTTCGTTGACGGGCGATCGCTTGCCGACCGTTTCAGCTTCGATCGCATCCAGTTCGGCGATGGTCGCCGCAGAGTCGATGCGGCTCGGCGCATCCTGTGTGAGTTGTTCTAGTGGGATCATGGAAGTCGGCAGGTTAGCGCGCGTGGCCATGGCTGCAGCTGCTGGCGAGCCAGTGCTAATTAGATGTGGAAGAAACCCGGAGCGTATGCTCCGGGTTTCTTCTGCTGACAGTCAGTTTCCCTGACGTTCAGGGAGCAACTGTCGTTGCGGGAGCCTCAGTTGTCGCTGGTGCACCTGTAGTCGAGGTTGTAGAATCGCCGCCTGAATTGTTGACCAATAGTACGACGACCACGATGATCGCCACAACGGCTAACAGGACTCCAATGATCATGCCGAAGCTCGAGCCGCTGCTCTGGGTCACCTGTACTGCTGGAGCAGGTGCCGCAGCAGGCTGGGGTGGGGTCTTCGCTTCTGAGCCAGGGGCTGGTGGCACGGTTACAGCAGTGGGGTCCATCGGATTGGGATCAGCACTGGCAGTGCCTCCGCTGCTTACCTGGTCGCTCCACTGGGTTCCGTTCCAGTAGCGGTACATGTATACCTTGCTCGGGTCGGAGTACCAACCGGCTGTTTGCTGACTCATACGTGTGTTCCTTTGTGTTCGTGGCTGGGTTGCTTGCGTGTCAGAACTTTAGCGCGAACGCTAAGGGGCCTTATTCTTCGAGGCCAAAATATACATGAAAATTGACGCGGCCACACCCGCGTTCAGGCTCTCCACGCCCTCGTCCATGGAAAGTGAAACACGTTGATCGGCTTCGCCGAGGTTCTCTTGGGACAGTCCGTGAGCCTCGGAACCAATCATGAGAGCGATGGGACGACGGGTCCTTGTGGGCTGATCGCCTCCGGCCACGACGGTTGCAACGATGTCGAGACCAAGCGAGCGGGCCTCGTCCATAGGATCGGAAGATGTCACGAGATGCGCACCGAAGTGGCTGCCAGCGGCTGCTCGGATCACTTTTGGGCTCCATGGGTCTGCGGTTGTTCCTGAGGTCGACACATCCCAACAGAATGCGGCGGCAGATCGGATGATTGTGCCGACGTTCCCCGGATCCGAGATATCCATGAGAAGCAGCGTGTCACGCTCGCGCATCGCGGAGGAACCAGGGATGGGAATGGTCACGACGGGTGATCGGGGGTGAACCGTGTCGCTCGCCGCAGCAAGAACCTCTCGAGAGACAACAACCGGATCCCAGCCTCGTGTTCGGCACAGCGCAGAGGTGGCATCGTCATCTTCGATCATGAGAACCGTCTCTGGAACGACACCCATGACAACCATCCGGGAAAAGACCTTGGGACCTTCAACCAACGTCAGACCTGCCATACGACGACCGCGTGAGCGGTGCAGCATTCTTGTGCTCTTGATCAAAGGGTTACTCACTGATGTGATGACGGCTGTCATCCACCCATCGTACGGCTACACCAGCGCGAACCGTGGGAGGCCCTCGCCTAAGCGAGGGCCTCCCAACTTGAGCCTGTGACCTGCTACTCAGCGGATGCCGTGGCCGCAACCTCGACGAGCGCGCTGAACGCGTCCGGATCTGATACGGCGATCTCCGCGAGCATCTTGCGGTCGACGTCCACGTCGGCCGCTTTCAAGCCGGCCATAAATCGTGAGTATGTTGTTCCGTTCATACGTGCTGCTGCGTTGATGCGTTGGATCCACAAGCGTCGGAATTGACCCTTGCGGGCTCGACGGTGGTCATACGAGTCCTGCATTGCATGCATGACCTGTTCATGTGCAGCACGGTATCTCCGTGATCGGGCGCCCGTGTAGCCGGAAGCCCTGTCCATTACCTTTTTGCGCTTCTTCCGCGCGTGCACGGATCGTTTTACGCGAGCCATGGGGACCTCCTAGTGGTGCAACATGCGGTCCATGCGCTTGGCATTTTTTCCGCTTAGATTTGCTTTGCCTTTGACACGACGCCATCGCGTCGCGCTCTTCTTACTGCGGTTGTGGCCGCGCCAGGCCTTGTCATGCCTGATCTTTCCGCTGCCTGACCGCTTGAAGCGCTTGGCAGCGCCCTTGTGCGTTTTCATTTTTGGCACATTCACTCCCGTTCGGAGGGAGAGGAGAGCGTCAGCTATTCCTCATCCGTGATGTCGTCTTCGGTTTCAAAATCATCAATCGGTCCGTTTCGGGCTGGTACGAGGACCATCGTCATGTTTCGCCCCTCGAGCTTCGGCATCGTCTCGATCTCGCCGTAGTCAGAGACCTCCTCATAAAGGCGTTTGAGAATGTCTCGGCCGAGTTCGGGGTGCGCCATCTCACGACCGCGGAACCGCATTGTGCACTTCACCTTGTCGCCCTGGTTCAGGAACTTCACGACCCGTTTTCTCTTGACGTCGAAGTCGCTTGTGCCGATCTTTGGGCGGAACTGGACTTCCTTGATCACGTTGCGGGTCTGATTCTTACGGGCCTCTCGCGCCTTGACGGACTGGTCATACTTGAACTTGCCGTAGTCCATCATCCTGACAACAGGTGGTCTGGCATCCGGCGCAACCTCAACGAGGTCGAGACCGAGCTGTGCGGCGAGCCATCTTGCCTCGTCGATGTCCTTCTCCCCGATCTGGGCACCATCTGGTGCGATCAGGCGGACACGAGGAACACGGATTCGTTCGTTGACCCTTGGTTCTGCGATGAGAGTACCTCCTGGTACCTTGTCGGTCGGCGTACAGGAGGTGCCTACAAGAACATGGGCAGCACATCATGCTGCCCGATACTCCGGACCTGGCTCACCTCACTTCGGTGGACAGGTGGGAAGCAGGCGCCTCCTCTTGCGTCGAATGTAGGCGGGAGCCTAATGGAAGGCGGAGGGTAAGCGGTAGACGGAGTCTCCTACGGCGAACCGCACAGGTACAGAACACATCCGCCGATGTGGAAGCTGGACGACACAAGTATGTGGGCGGATAATGGGAGATGACGAGCGGTGGGTAGGCAGCGCAGGAGGTTCTTTCAAGTGGTTGACCACAAGTTTCCAGCAAAGGTTCCCTGATCCTAGGAGGTCTATGTGTTGGCGCGTCGATCCTGTTTCTCATACGTGCCATAGCTATTGAGATGACGAGCGAACGAATCTGGTCTGCCGTTGCATTTGGCGTGATGGGTGTGTTCCTTCTGGCAGCGTATTGGGCGGATCGTCAATCTCCCTCAACTCGTTGACGGAGATTCAAGATCTCTGAGCTCTCGTGCCATGAGAATCGCGGCAAGCGCTGCTTCGCGGCCCTTGTTGTCGGGTCCCGGTTGTGACCGTGCTATCGCTGCTGCGACATCGCGCGTTGTCAGGACTCCGAAGGAGACGGGTATCCCTGTGTCGAGTTGCACTCGCATGAGTCCCTCTGATGCTCTGTGGGCGACATGTTCGTAGTGGTCGGTGTCTCCCTCCACCACCGCCCCGAGGCACACGATGGCGTCACAACCCTGCAATGCAAGTCGCTGCGCCATCAAAGGTAGTTCGAACGCTCCAGGAACGTCCGCAATGATCACTTCGGTCGCATCCGACTCTTCTAGGATCTCAAGCGCCCCTTTCTTGAGCCCGGACGTTATGGCTTCGTTGAACGTGGCCGTTACTACGCCAATGCGTAGCCCGTCGGCTGAAATAGAGTGGTTGGCCGGCTCGTCAAGGCGCATCAGGTTGATCCTTCTGCAAGGTGGCCCATTCGTTCAGTCTTCGTGTGGAGGTAGCTGGTGTTCTCGGGCGTTTCGCCGACCCAGAGCGGCTCCCTGCCCACAACGTCGACACCGTAGTTGGTCAACTGCTCGATCTTGTCAGGATTGTTTGTGAGAAGCCGCACGCTCGAGATCTTGAGATCGTGGAGGATCTGAGCATCCACCCCGTAGTGTCTCGCGTCGTCCGAATGGCCGATCTCCCTGTTGGCGTCGACCGTGTCTAGACCCTGTTCCTGGAGGTCGTATGCAGCGATCTTGTTGAGAATGCCGATACCTCTGCCCTCGTGTGTGGTGTTGTAGACGATCACGCCCTCACCCTTCTCCGCGACACGCCGCATCGCCTCGTCGAGCTGAGTGCCACAGTCACAACGTAGGGACCCGAACACGTCTCCTGTGAGGCATACCGAGTGGACGCGTGTCAGAACGTCGAGCTTTCCTGTCACATCCCCCATTACCAGCGCCACATGCTGACTGCCATCCGTCACCGATCGGTAGCCGACGATCTCGAAGGTCCCATGCTGAGTCGGTAGCACCGCCGAAGCTTCTCTCGTGACAAGGGCTTCGGTGCGCCATCGATAGGCAACTAGGTCGTCGATCGAGATCATCGCCAGATCGTGTGTTGCAGCGAATGCTTCAAGACTCTCCCCGCGGGCCATCGACCCGTCGTCGTTGACGAGCTCGCACAGCACACCAGCGGGGTACAGACCCGCAAGGCGTGCAAGGTCGACGGATGCTTCGGTATGTCCTGGTCTCACGAGCACCCCGCCGGAGTGGTATCTCAAGGGGAAGACATGGCCGGGTCGTGAAAAGTCAGATGGTTTCGATAGAGGGTCGACCGCAGCGCGAATCGTTCGTGCACGATCCGCGGCGGAGATGCCCGTTGTGGTTCCAGGCGCATAGTCGATCGATATCGTGAACGCCGTTTGGTGCGCGTCCGTGTTGTCAAGGACCATCATCGGGATCTCAAGGTCATCGAGCCTTCCGCCGGTCATGGGAAGACAGATGAGTCCAGATGTATGGCGGACCATGAACGCGATCTGGTCAGATGTAACCATCTCCGCGGCAACTATCAGGTCACCCTCGTTCTCTCTGTCCTCGTTGTCAACGACGAGGACGAAGTCGCCGCGACCGAACGCTTCTATGCCCTTCTCGATCGATGCAAGCTTCATAGTGACTCCCCCACCATGCGTTCCACGTACTTTGCGATCACATCCGCTTCGAGATTGACGACACTGCCTGGGGTTGCGCTTCCAAGGACTGTGACGGCGAGCGTGTGAGGTATGAGTACGACCTCGACCCATGGTGTTTCGTGTCCCGCCTCGGACACTGCGGTGATCGTGAGGCTCGTCCCATCGATCGCGATAGAGCCCTTCTCCACGGTGTAGCGCGCGAGTTCCCTCGGAATGAGAATCCGATATCGCGCTGCGTCGCCTTCTAAGCTGATCGACTCCACGGTGCCGATACCATCAACGTGTCCCTGCACGATGTGACCGTCAAATCGGCCTGAAGCGGATATCGGGCGCTCCAAGTTTACGACGGATCCGGTTGTGAGGGTCCCGAGGGTGCTGCGACCCAACGACTCATCGACGATCTCGACCGAAAAGGAATCGGCGTCGATCTCAATTGCCGTGAGGCACACGCCATTGATGGAGATCGAGTCACCCACAATGATCCCTGTCGAGGATCGTGGAGCCTCGATGGTGACGCGTTTTGCTCCGTTGCCCTGCAGGACCGATGTGACCGTCCCAAGTTCCGTGACAATTCCTGTAAACATTATCGATCCCCGATGATCGTCGCGGTGATCCGGATATCAGGTCCGACACGTGCAACATCGACGACATCGAGGTCCGTGATGTCCGCCATTGTTTCGAACACACCGCCGAACGCGGAGATACCACGTCCACCGGCCAGCTTCGAAGCTGTGTACCAGACGATTTCGTCCACCAGGCCCGCGGCCAGGAACGCAGAGGCGATCATCGGGCCGCCTTCGATCATTGCAGACACAATTCCGCGCTCCCCGAGATCCGTGAGTACGGCGGCTGGGTCCACGCGCAGGGCACCATTGGGCCTGTAGATGATCGGATCGCGGCTCATGATCCGACGATCTGCAGGTATGGCCCGCTCGCCAGCTATCACCACCGGTGTTGGCTGGCGCCCAGTGAAATCTGTGAGGCGCACATCGAGTGCAGGATCATCCGCGATGACGGTGCCGGCACCAACGATAACAGCGTCATTGGTCGCTCGTAGTCGATGCGCATCCGCACGAGCCTCGGGCGACGTTATCCATTTCGAGGTGCCGTCGGCTGCGGCAACCTGTCCGTCAAGCGTCGACGCGAGCTTGAGCGTGAGCCTCGGACGTCCTGTTATTCGGTGGTGAAAGTAGCCGGGGTCGTTTGCGATGACATCATCGGAGAGAACGCCGACGCTGACATCGATACCGGCGCCAACGAGACGCTCGATTCCGCTGCCGGAGACCCGCTCGTCCGGATCGGTGGCTCCAACTATGACCCTTGCAACCCCTGCGTTGATGATCGCATCGGTGCACGGCGGTGTCTCTCCATGGTGATTGCAGGGTTCGAGGGTCACGAACAACGTGGTTCCCTCCGGATCCTCGACGTCGCCCAACACGAGTACTTCGGCGTGTGGCAGACCGCGGGACTGGTGGGCGGCAGTGGCAAGGACAACGCCATCTGGCGTGCTGAGCACAGCCCCGACACGTGGATTCGGATGCGGGTAGGTCGCCTGAGTCGCCTCGAGTGCCCTACGCATCAACTGCTCCACGCTAGAGCTGGCGACTGAGTTGTCTCCGACGCGACGCATCAAGCGTCCCCTTTCTCCCATCCGGACTCTCACCGTCGGCATCGGAATCTCACCGATTCAGCCCCAGAACTGGGGGTCGCGGGCTCTCACCGCCGGTCGGGAATTGCACCCTGCCCTGAAAGAGGTATGTGTTGAGAAGGTTAGGGCCACTTCCGGCCTAGGCAGTCGTGCACTGCAGGGAGTTCACAGCTCACAGTTGACAGTTCACAGTCAG
>JAMBLH010000199.1 GCA_023336875.1 Actinomycetes bacterium | reverse complement strand
ATGTGGGAATCACGGCTGACTTCTGATTGCTCAACACGCGTGAAGAGTGGCCGATAGATAGGTGAGCGACGTTTTGGATCCAAGGTGACCGCGACCCTTCCGCGCACACATGTTCAGATGACCGCGACCACGGAGTCGGAGCGCGCTGTTGTGACGCGACGATGGCATAGGTATCGCAGGATCACTGGCGTGACTGCTGCTGTACTCGGCGTGATCGCGGGAATCGTCCTCGCCTGGCCAGCAATGATAATGATCGTCGTCATAGGGCTCGCGGGGGCCGCTGATGCCTCGTTGGCACTCAAGAATCAACGATCTGGTACGAACTCCACGATCGTTGCCGACATACTGTTCACCGGTGTGGCTCTTCTTGTGCTTGGTGTTCCCGGACCTGCGGTCGGGGCTGTGGTTGCATATTTTGTCCTGGTTGTCGCAGTGCTGGGCGATTCAGACAACGCCTGGGTCATAGGAGTGTTGGCAGTGGGTGTGGGATTCGTTGCGTCCTTCCTACCACATGCGATGGGACTTCATGATCAGCAGATCGAACGGTCGATTGTCTCCGGTGTCGTCGTCGTGGTCGTATTCGGTGTCTCGACCATTGGTGTTGCACACGAGTTCGTCAGGGCGAATCGCATGGGCGCGAGATCGTCAGGCCGAAAGATCGAAGTCGCAGAGGCGATCTCCATTGCATCGCGGGCGCTTGTCGCTCGGGATGACGTGGGGGCAATGGCCAAGGCACTTGACGCGATCAGATCTGCGATGCACACCTCAGTTGTGTTCATTGAGCGAAATGTCGCCTCGGACTCTCGAGGCCTTTGTGCTGTTGTCGAGGAGCGGTCCATCGACCGAGAACACGAACACTCATCCTTCGACCGTTCGGCGCTGACGCCATGGTCGGTGATGCCCGGAGCTCGGTCTCACCTCGAAGGTGGCGCTCCCTTCTTCTACCGTGTCGAGGAGGCAAGAGGAACACCATTCGACCGAGGTGGTGACGCGGGCATACGTGTCGAGGTTGATGTCCCTATCACCGTAAACGGAGTGTGGGTGGGAGTTGTTGGAGCGGCAGACGACGATGCGGAGAGGGCATGGCAGACAGATGATCTCATCCTCCTCAGGACGCTCGCCGATCTGGCTTCGTCCGTGTGGGAGCGAGCGGACGGTTCTCGAGCCAGGGACTCGCTCATCGGCACGCTCGACGGTCGGTTGCGCTACGAGGAGGCGATCGCGAGGTCATCGAGGGCGTTGCTTGGCGAACAGTCGTCTGATCTCACGCCTGCACTTGCCGCCGTGGGTGCCGCAGGTGGGGTCGACGAGGTCCTCGTCGCGAAAACGGTGTCCGCGGAGCAGGGTGATCCTGCGGCTCGTGTCGTAGATGTGTGGACGGCTCCTGGTGTCGGGTCTGCCCATGACGTCAACGAAGAGATCTCCTATGCCGACATACCAGATGTCCAGCGTGCTCTCCAGAGCGACGAAATAGCGTTCTGGGATGATGACGACGCCCAGCGGATGACGGCACCAATTCACGTCGGAGGCGCCTGGTACGGCTCGGTCTCGTTCGCGCGACACGAGACTTCCGGCGTCTGGGCGGAGCGCGACGTGACATTCTGTCGGACGATTGCTGACATCCTCAGTGCCTTCTTCGAACGCTCGCAGAACCGGGCCAGGCTTGAGCACTCCCTGGCGTCCAAGGATCAGCTCATCGCCTCGGTGAGCCACGAGCTTCGAACGCCGCTCACCGCGGTCGTTGGTCTTGCCGAAGAACTCATTGCTGCAGGGGATTCCTTCGACATCGAGGAACGCAACCAACTCATGGAGATCGTTGCGGAGTCATCCAGAGAGATGGCCGATCTCGTTGAGGACCTGCTGGTGGCTGCTCGTTCAGAGGACGGCTCGCTGCCGGTGTTCCCTGATCGCATCGATCTCTCTCTGCTGGCCCAGTCCGTTGTTGCTCAGATCAGCGTCCCCGAGGGTGTGGACGTAGAAGTTGAGGACTCAGATTCTGTCGCCTTCGGTGATCCGGTCAGGGTGCGCCAGATCATTCGAAACCTTCTCACGAATGCATTCCGATACGGATCATCACCGATCACGGTGTCCGTTGGGCAGAACAACGGGGCTGCTTTCCTCGATGTCAGAGATTGCGGATCAGGCATTCCGGATGCCGACAGAGAGAGGATATTCGAACCGTATGGGAGAGCGGAGTCATCGCGGACCCACAAGGCGTCTGTCGGGCTTGGTCTTGCGTTGTCCAGACGCCTTGCCGAACTCATGGACGGGGAGCTTTCGTACGTTCAGGGTGATGGCGCGACGTTCAGGTTGTCGCTTCCTCTCCCTGGAGCAGAATCGTGATCGCCAAGGGTTGATCCCTCCCTGCTGATAGCGCTACAGAACGAGTTCCGCCAGTGTGCGCATCGTCGACGCATCGGTCGTATTCACGATCATCGTGGTCACTCCCGCGTCGCGCCACGCATCGAGCCTGTCCGCAATTCGGCCCCGCGATCCGACGAGAGTCAACTCGTCCACGAGTTCATCTGGCACAGCCATTGTCGCCTCCATCTTCTTCCCAGACAGATAGAGGTCCTGAATCTGCTCTGCGGCTTGAGTGTATCCGTACCGGCACGCGAGATCGTTGTAGAAGTTCTTGTTCCTTGCCCCCATACCGCCGATGTACAGCGCAATGAAAGGCTTCATCGACAGACGTCCCGCGTCAAGATCATCAGTGACAAGGGCGCCAAGCGTCGGGGCAATATCGAAACGCTCGACCTTGTTGTCCTCTCCTGACAGTTCGAATCCAGCGGTCAGGTTGGGTCCGTATACCTCGGATATGCGCTGTGGCGAGAGGAACACTGGTAACCACCCATCGGCGATCTCGGCTGTGAGTTGGACATTCCTTGGTCCAATGGCAGCGATGTAGATCGGGAGGTCGGGGTTCTTGGGCTTGTGCATCAGTTTCAACGGCTTTCCGAGTCCTGAGGCGCCGTCGCCCATATAGGGAAGTTGGTAATGCACCCCCTCGACCGCGACTGGTTCGTCGCGTGCGAACATCTTGCGCAGGATCGCGACGTACTCCCGCGTCATTCCCAATGGCTTTCGATATGGCTGCCCGTGCCATCCCTCGACTACCTGCGGGCCAGAGACACCCAGGCCCAGGAGGAATCGACCGTTGGACATGATGTCAAGAGTCGAGGCTGTCATTGCCGTCATGCCCGGTGTGCGGGCTGGCATCTGGAGAACGGCCGATCCGATTCGGATACGGTCGGTCCTCGCAGCAACCCATGCAAGTGGCGTCACTGCATCTGCGCCGTATGCCTCGGCCGTCCACACACTGTCGAAGCCGAGATCCTCCGCCGTTGAGATGAGTGTGAAGTCATCGGCTATCGCTGTTCCAAAGTACCCAATGTTCAATCCAAGTTTCATACCACGAGGGTAGACGGACGACGAACGGCTGTCGTATGTCGTATGTCGTACGTCGTTTGTCGGTCGTCTTCGTTCGTGTCACACCCGAATCGTATGGTTCTTTGGAAAGGAGGACAGGATGATCATCGATTGCCATACATGCGATATGCGCAGCACACGTGCCTGTGACGATTGCGTCGTTGCCGCGCTTGTAGGAGACGACGGGATTCTCGAACTGGTAGAGGCCGAACAGGCTGCGATTGAATCAATGAGCAGAGTTGGTCTTGTGTCGCCAATACGGCTCGTCGCCGATAACAGCGACGATGTTGATAGGAATAGTGCCTAGTTCAACCACCCAGCGGTTTCAGGTGTTCAGTGGCTGTTGTTCCGTTGCTCATGTTCCCGCCCGGAATTGTGTGGTTGCTTCCCAGGCTCGAATACGT
>JAMBLH010000198.1 GCA_023336875.1 Actinomycetes bacterium | reverse complement strand
AGTGGTATCACCGTCGACGTCGAGGTACCGGGGACAGGCGCAGGCGTTGCGGGGGTGGGGCTTGCTGGGGCAGCGGTGACAGTTGGAGTGGAGGTTGTTGCGGTTGTCGTGTCGGGCGCCCCGGAAGTACTTGTCGACGGGCCCGTCGAACTACTCACCGATCCAGGCGCTACCACGGCCGATGTAGATGTGCTGTTGGCTTCCGAGCTCGATGTGGAGCCAGCATCAGGTGGCCGTGTGATGGTCACGCCGAGTACCCGGGTGAGAGAATCTGCGTCAGGGGGAGGGTCCTGTCCGCTCCGAGCGACCCCGACCGCTGTTGCTGCACCGATGAGCACGATGATGAACGCTGCAAGGCCCAGGAGCAGTCCCAGGTGGCGACCAGCCGTACCTCCTCCACCGGCCTGTGTCGACGCGACGTTCTTCCAGATGCCAGACTCGAGGCCCGCTGGTGGCGGCACGGCTGCAAGCGCTGCGAAGATCGACATGGGTGCGACCAGCGCCTTACGCCGCTCCTCGCACGTTTCACACGTGCGTGTGTGGCGATCAACTGCTCGGCGCAGCTTCGGCGTGACGGGCGGTATCGGTACGCTCGCCACCATGTGCGTGAGATCCTCGCAGTCCTTGGATCCCTTGCGGATCAGGAGATACGTCGAGATCGCCGCGCCAGTGCGCTCCTTCATACGGTTCACCTTGGTGTAGGCGTTGCCCTTCGAGATGTCGAGCACCTCAGCAATCTCCGCGCTCGTGAGTCCCTGGCGAACGTGGAGGTCGAGCACCGTGTAGGTGTCTGCATCGAGAGACGCCGCTGCCTCCCACACCAAAGCTGCAGAATCGGACAGTTCGGCTGCTACGACCGGGTCCTCAGCCATGTCGTCTGTGGCTTGGGACAGGAGAGGGTTCGGTGCAGATGCATCGTCGGTTTCGAGCGTTGACGTGACCGTTTCGCGGCTCTGGTCGCGGAACCCGTTGAGTGCCTCACGCCGGACGATTGAATAGAGCCAGGGGCGAAACGCCTCAGGGTCGCGGAGTTGGTCGATCCTGGCGTACGCCTTGATGAAAGCCTCCTGCACGACGTCCGCTGCCGCGTGGCGGTCCTTCATCGTGCGGGCAGCAAAGTCGTAGACCGAGGAGAAGTACGTGCGGTACAAACCTTCGAACGCAGCCATGTCCCCGCCCTGGCAGGCAAGAACGAGATCTCTGTCTGATGTAGCGCCAGATGGCATGGGTTGCATGGGGTTCCCCCTGATGTCAGCATAGATGGCCTTTTCTGGCTCGTCCCGTGGGCGACTCGGTATCTCTCGGCATGCGCCGTGCCCTGTCGGCGTCCTGGGGTTCTTTGGATTCGGAGGAGGAGCGAGCACCGGGCAATCCCCCTGCATTCCAGTCGAGATCGGGGGAGGGAATCGATCCGCTGCCGGTGTCCACCGTGCACGCGCCTGCGCTGAGACAGGTCGGAGTGGCGGCCAAGATCGGTGCCGCTGATGCAAGTGCGATCGTCACCACACCAGCGAGCGTCATCGTGGTGATGATTCTCCGGATCATGAGTGCTCCCTTGTGGTGTTCGTCGTGCATCAGGGGTGAGACGTGCGGGAGTCGTATTTCTTACAGATTCGAGGACGGTTTCTTGGAAGCCCTTGTCGGTATGGGATCGTGTACGCCGGCTCCTGAGCACTTTTCGCTGATGGGATATCAGGAAGGGGACGCCGAGGTGTGGCAGACCGTAGCCGGCCCAGAGATAGCGGCTCGCTGCCACGCAGCAGACATCGATGCCCTCATGCTCGCCCCAGCCTGACCGGACTGCGTGGATTGGTGAATGTGGAGTTCAGGACGAGATGTGGCGGACACATCGTCTGTGGGGCGACGATGTTGTTGCACAGGTAGGGTCGGTGGGTGCACGTCGAGACCCCCAATATGCTCAAGCTCCTTGGATCGCTCGAACTTGTGGTGGACGGTTCTCAGGTTGCTCTCGGGGGAGTGAAGCAACGGTCCCTCCTCGCCTATCTGGTCCTTCGCGCAGGGGAGCCAGTCAGCATCGGAATCCTTGTCGACGCGGCGTGGGGTGACGATGCTCCCGATGGTGCTGTGCGGTCGCTGCGGACCTATGTTTCGAATCTACGGAGCCTTCTCGGATCGAGCGTGGATCTGAAGGGCGAACACGGGGCATACCGTTTGACGTCACACACGCTCGACACCGATCTTGACCTATTTCGACGGCGTGTCGTTGAAGCGAACAGCGCGCATAGCCCGCACGAGATCCGGTTGCTCCTTGAGCCCGCACTTGAGCTCTGGCGGGGACCGTTCCTCAGTGACATCGATCGGGCCTGGGTGGTTGAGGAAGCCTCGATACTTGAGGTTGAGCGTCAGAGGGCCGTTGCGCAATGGGCCGAAGCGGCGATCGCTGACGATGCACCCGAGATCGTGATCCCCGTGGTCGCGAGGATGGCCTCTGAAGCTCCGCTTGATGAGCGGCTCAATGGGCTCCTCATGCGTGCACTCTATTTCTCAGGCCGCCAGTCCGATGCGTTGGGCGTCTATCGACGGCTACGAAGCGGCCTTGCCGAGGAGCTCGGTGTCGAACCAGGAGCCGAATTGAAGAACCTCGAGGAGCAGATCCTGCTCCACGACCCTTCCATGGCCGGTGCAGAGCCGCGATGGCTCATGCCAGCACCGGCCTCCGAGCTTGTAGGGCGGAGTGTCGAGATCGAAGACTTGCTCGTGCGCACTCAACAGTCCCGACTTCTCACCCTCACCGGCCCTGGCGGTGTAGGGAAGACTCGTCTCGCGGTGGAAGTTGGCCGCCGAATCATGAAGAGCGGCGACGAACCCGTGTTCTTTGCTGATCTGGCAGCGGTGCGGGACGAATCCGCAGTGGATGCGGTTCTCGCTTCGAGCGCTGGAGTGCAGCCTCATCCCGATACCGGGCCTCTTGCGGGCCTGATCCAGTATCTTCGCCCGCGAACCACCGTCCTCATCGTTGACAACTGCGAGCATCTTGGAGGAACCGTTGCTCGTTCCATTGCAGCGCTCGTGCACGGCTGCCCCGACCTGACGATCATCGCCACGAGCAGGTCCCCTCTCCATATCGATGGCGAGTTCGAATGGCGCACACCCTCTCTTGCCCTCCCTGATGGGCCTGATGGATCCCTTGATGTGATTGCACGATGGCCTGCCGTGAGCCTTCTGCTCCAGAGAGCACCAAGCTCGTTTCAGGCCACAGACGACAACATCGCTGATGTCATCGACCTCTGCAGAAGCCTTGATGGGCTACCACTTGCTCTTGAGGTTGCAGCGGCGCGCCTGGGCTCAATGACACCAACCGAGATACTCGCCACCCTGGGATCTCATTTGTATCTCAAACGGGCGGGTCCTGTGGATGGCTCCCGCCACGCCACGCTTGACGCGACCATTGGCTGGTCCTTCGAACTTCTCCCTAATGACTCCCGAGAGCTGATGATCTGTCTCGGTGTAATGAACGGGCGGTTCGTTCTCGAGGATGTTCTCTCCGTTTGTGGGTCTGAAGTGGAGTCGACCGAGGGCATGAGAGAGCAACTGTCCGACCTGGTTGACCGATCTCTGGTTATGGCCGAGACATCGGGGACCAGGACGCGGTACCGGCTCCTCGAAACGATTCGCCGGTTCTGCCTGAGGCAATTGGATGACAATGAGGCCGCGCTACGGGAGCGCCACGCGAACCACTTCGCGGGAGTGGCTGAGGTCCAGGGCCGCCGTCTGCTGGCGAGAGAGGAAGGCGAAGCGATCGGCGAACTCTCCTCCGCCTACGACAATCTTCGTTCCGCGATCAGCTGGGCGATGGAGACCGGCAACACGGATGCGGCATCAAGAATTGTGGCTGCGCTTCCCGACGGCGGGTACTGGCGTTCCCGGGTCGAGTTGAGTGGGTGGGCACGGTGGGTGTGGGAGAACGAAACTCCCGACCATCCGTTGTGGCAGGCCGTATGTGGGAGCGCCGCTCGCGGGGCGTGGATGGAAAGCCGCTTCGATGATGCCGTCCGGTTTGCCGACGGAGCCGGCGCCGCCACTGGAACGGTTGGTGCCATGAGCGGTCACCCGGACGACGTCCTTGCTGATATTGCGCTCTATCGGGGTGACGCACGGACGGCTTTGGATCACTATGCCAGAGTTGCCGACAAGGCCGCCGAGAGTGGAGACCTCACAAGGGAGGTGTGGGCGACGTACTACGTCGCAGTCACCAATGCAGTGCTGGGTCGACCCTCTGAGGCCGTTGCCGCGGCCAAACGAACACTTGCGGGCGCACGGGAGATGGGAAATCCAACATCGTTGGCGTTCGCACTCTACGCAAGTGGCCTGGCAGTGAAGCACGAGCGGCCAGTTGAAGCAATCGTGATGTTCGAAGAATCGGTGCAGAAGGCCGATTCTGTGGACAACGATTGGTTCAGAGGCATTGCGCGAATGGAACTCGCCTCCGTGAAAGCGACACATGGCGACCTGGATTCGGCGTTCAAGGATTTTGCTGGCGTTGTCGATCATTGGCATCGCACGGGGGATGACACCCAGTTGCGCCACACGTGGCGCTACCTCGTACGGGCATTGAACGATGTGGGACTCCGTGATGAGGCAGCGGTCCTTTCGGGTGCTCTTCTGGCGGATCCTGGGTCGACTCTGACGCACCCTCATCCCCAGGTGCTGAAGAACCTCGAAGAAGCTCTGGGTGGCGCGCAATTCACGCGGCTCACCGTGAGAGGTTCCATCATGTCGATTCCCGAGCTCGTGTCCGTGAGCCTCGATGCGATCGACGATGCACTTGCGCGCTGAACCATGCCGAAGGTGGTATTGACCGATATTTGAACTCTTCTTGATGTCAATGTGACACGGTTCGGGAGTAAGTGGACGCCGAACAAGGAGGAGAACGATGGCCTGGAGCGTAAAGGGACAGTATTTCGAGTCGTGCAACTGTGAGGCTGCATGTCCTTGCATATTCCTGAGCCCACCAACAGAGGACGACTGCACGGTGCTCGTGGGATGGCATATCGATGAGGGCAACTTCGATGGAACATCTCTCGACGGCTTGAACGTTGCACTGGCAGTGCTCTCACCCGGGCACATGATGGAGGTTCCGTGGAAAGCAGCCCTCTACTTTGATGACCGCGCCACGGAGGACCAGATGAACGCACTCGGTGCGATCTTCTCTGGCCAGGCTGGCGGCCATCCTGAGCGGTTGGCAAGCCACATCGGTGAGGTACTGGGCGCAGGGCCAGCCACGATCAGGTTCGACTCGGCCGGTGACAAGCGATCAATGTCGATCGCCGGTGTTGCGGACGTCACCATTGCTGCCATTGGCGGACAGGGTGACGGCGAGGTCACGGTCGAAGGTCACCCTCTGGCGATCTCGCCAGGTGTTGCAGCTGTCGTGGCTCATTCAGAGAAGCTCACCTATGACGATCATGGGATGCAGTGGAATCTGGAAGAGAAGAACGGGCTCTTTGCACCCTTCGAATACGCGGCGTGACAACCGCAACGACAGTCGTCCTCTCCAGAGCGAGGTTGGCGGTCGTCGCAGGGCTGGTGGTTTTCACCGCCGCCTCGTGGATGTACCTGGCATACGTGGCGACCAGGATGGGGGATATGGCATCGGTATTGGCGATGCCCATGACACCCGCCTGGTCGCCGACCCAGGCAGCACTGATGGCGCTCATGTGGTCCGTGATGATGGCCGCGATGATGCTGCCGTCCGCTGTCCCGATGGTGCTTGCGTACGACAGTCTTGATCGAGGATCGTCTGTTGGCAGAAGCGGATCGACGCCTCTGTTCGTGGGTGGCTACATCGTGATGTGGGCGCTGTTCGCTGTCGTGGCAACGGTGCTCCAGTGGCTGCTTCACACCGTGGCCCTTGTGAACGGCATGGGTGTCGTGACCCAGGGCTGGTTTGCAGGCGCGCTCCTGATAGGAGCAGGGATCATCCAGTTCTCGCCAGCCAAGCTGAGCAGTCTCGGAGCGTGCCGAACGCCAATGGGCTTCCTCATGACTTCGTGGCGCGAGGGGGGTGCAGGCGCACTGCGCATGGGACTCCACCACGGGAGGCTGTGTCTCGGGTGCTGCTGGTCATTGATGATCCTCCTCTTCGTGCTTGGGGTGATGAACCTCGTTTGGGTTGCAGTCCTCGCCATCTTCGCCCTTGCAGAGAAGGTGGCACCCAGAGGCGTTGCCATTTCTCGGATCGGTGGAGCCGTTCTGATGACGTGGGGCGCGTTCATGGTTGTAGGAGGCTGATATGGCGTGGGAGGTTCGTGGCTCGTACTACGAGGCCTGCAACTGTGAGGCCGTGTGCCCGTGCAGGCGTGAGGGCGAGCGTCGGGGCGGACCATCGACCTATGACACCTGCGACTTCGTTCTCTCTTGGGAGATCGATGAAGGGCACGTTGATGGGCGTCACCTCTCCGGGCTATCCGTGGTGATGGTCGGCTCATACTCTGATGATGAGCGGGGGAGTCCGTGGCGGGTGGCCCTCTTCGTTGACGAGAGCGCCGACGAGGATCGCCAAAAGGACCTTGCGGCCGTGTTCCTGGGAAGACTCGGTGGAGACACCCATCGTCTCTACGGTCGGGCTATTGAGGAGGTCACGACTCTGCGGCCAGCCACGATCAGGCTTGTCCATGAGCGTGGACGATGGAGGATCGGCGTGGATACGTTTGTCGAGGTGCGGTCAACTGTCGAAGCCGACTCAGATGGGCCAGTGACCTGCGGAATCTCGGACTACGCGCCAGGAACCGAAATGATCTCTGACGTGCTCACCGTGGCTGTCCCTCCGTACGAGTGGAACCTTCGCGAACGCTGCTCCTTTGAGTCATCGTTCACGTATCAGGGATAGGGCTTCAGTCAGGAGGAGAGCGGATCGCTCCACGTGAGGCCGGGGAAGCGTGCGAAGTCGCGGTCAGTTGTGACGAATTCGCATCCGGATTCTATGGCGATCGAGGCCAGGTAGGCATCGGGGACGAGGTTGCCGGTGGCACGGGATTCCAGGCACAGTTGCGTGAAGATATCCCAATGCCGCCGGCCAGGCTGAACGATTACCACTTGGGCTACTGATCGGAGGATTTCGACGAACTCGATTGCATCGACGAGTGGAGTTGGTGTTCTGAACACGCGGCGATGGGTCACGACCCGAAGGAACCCGCTAAGTGCAACAGGAGTCAACGCAAAGGCCCCAGGACTTGAAATCGCGCTCTCGATCTCGAATCTGCAGGGCTCGTGGTGGACGGCATCCTCACGGTAGGCGTTGACAAGGACATTGACGTCGAAGAGTTTCACTCTTCGTTGCTCATGACGTCGACAAGGGCTGCATTGTTGTCGAGGTCGACGCCAGGGAGCACGCCATCACCGCCGAACATCGGGAGGTCAACAGGTGCGGAGTTTTCGATGTCCTGCTGGATTGCGAGCTGACGGCGCACCGAATCCTCGATGAAGCGTGTCAAGGTTTGTCCCGTACCAATCGCTGCGCTTTTCGCAGCCTCGAGGAGATCGTCGTCCATCCTGATTGTCGTGCGCATACATCAAAACATATCGAATATGCATCAATATGTCAACAATGTTCGACTGCGGTCCATCAACGGATGGATGGCGACTCCTATGGGCTCCCACAGTCCCTCGCTTCGTCAAAAGGGACACGTTCATGGGAGGTCGTTGGGCTTCTCGATCGGGATGGATGCCACGAGTCCGTCGACAACGCCGACCTCGAGTTCAACGTTGTCGGCATCGATTGGCACACGGAATCCCCAAATGAGTTCGACTCCTTCGCCATCCTTGAGCAGCTCAGCGACACTGTTTTCGGGGCCGAGGGGTAATCCGTCGACGACGAGCCGGAATGCGTCGGAGGTGAGGACCGTCCCGCCGCATGAACCGTCGCTGGCAATTGACTGAAGGCGGATACGGACGAATCGTTCGCCGACGACTGTACGGGTCGTTCCTGATTTGACGATCTCCCTCCTTTCGTGGTCTACACCGGCATCGATATCCCATTCAGCGTCGAGGACGTTCACGGTCCCCGTCGCATTCGCACACCCTCCTTCGTACTCGACGTCAGCAGTGGCGTCGACATCAACTGCGATCGGGTATGGGTCCTCGGGTACGGGACCGTCGAGTGTCAGGACCATCGGCTCGTTCTCAGCGTTGTCATACGTAAGCGCTGCGAGCGTGAGGTCCCGCTCGCCGCCGGGGAATGCAAGCGCCGAGGACTGTGGCTCATCGGATAGGAGAATGGTCCCCCTGAAGTCGACCTTCTCCGCTGGAATAGCTGTTCCGTCTGCCAGGATCAAAGCGAAGTCTGCCACGGAGAAATCTTCGCTCTTGCCTGGGTAATCCGGCTCGAAGTCTGCGGTGATACCCAGGTAGAGGTACCGCTCTTCTCCCACTCCTGGCTCATCGTCAAGGTAGGTGCCGGGTTCATCATTCGAGTACTCGGCGCCGATGACCTCGAAGATGACGCTCGCATACGTTGCGGCGCGGGGGAGCGCAATGCCAGCATCGGCTGCTGGAGGAAGAGTCGTGGTTGTGGTGGGTGGAATCGTGGTCGTCGTCGACGAGGTTGTTGTGGACGTGGTCGCGAGTGTGATCGTCGTGTCGGTCGAGGCGTCGTCCGTCGAGCTACTGCACGCTGCCGCCGCGAGTGAAACGGCAGCGAGCAGAACAGCGATTCGGTTGGCTGGGCGGGTTCGTCGGATCGGCATTCGTACCTCCCATGCAAGGGCTGTGGTTGGATGCCGGTAGAGCCCGGCATCCAACAGTAACTGACAGCAGAAGGGCTGTGTTGGGGTTTCTCCGCCCGGACATGAACGCTCGGGTCGGAGCCAAGCCCTGCTCGGTCAGCTGCGTGTCTTCAATGCGTATCCGACATACGCAATGGCTCGCGACCGGCTCAAGCGGAGTTGCACCTTCGATCCGGCGTCCCCGTAGCTGATCCGACGTCTTCGCAGGTCAACCAATGCCAGAAGCGCTCGTGGCACGTCACGCGTCCCGACGGAGACACCTTGAACTTCCTGGACCGTCAAGCCGTGGCGCTGCGCCAGATCACGCAGGTCCGTCGATCCAATAAGGCGGTTCCAGTCGTGGAGATGCTTTGGAAGAACACGAGTGAACCTGTTGCGCTGCGCAATGTCGATAAGTACCAACCTGCTCAACAGTGTGCGGTTCGGGAGAGAGAACACGAAAACTCCGCCGGGGCGGAGCACTCGACTGATCTCTGCCATGACGGCACTGGGATCCTCTACATGTTCGAGCACTTCGGAGCACACGACTGATTCGAAACTGCCGTTGGCAAATGGAAGGTTCTCGCCAACAGCATTGGCGAATGATGCAGCAACATGGTCGGCAGCATCGTGTACGGCAGGAAGTGACGGATCGATTCCGACAACGTCATATCCGGCGGCTGTCAGCGCTGCTGCCAGGAAACCTCCGCCGGAGCCAACGTCAAGCACACGCGAGCCGCTGGTCGCGCCTGCGCCTCTGAGGGTGGCCGTAACGTAGGACCCGCGTAGTGGCTCGAGCAACGTGTGCATCCCGAAGAGGAACCCGTCCGGATCCCACCATCTATCGTCATCGAAGGCAGATTCGCGCGAAGTGACAGCCTCCAACCGTTGCTCACCTCGAACGTCGGGCACAGGGGAACGTGTGATCTTCCCCCTGTCTACGCACCAACTTCGAAGTGCTGATTGATCTTTGCTTCAAGCGCGTCCCGAGAGAGCTGGCCTGTGACGACCTCAGCCACCACACCGTTGGCATCGATGAAGACGGTGGTGGGCATCCCTATCCCACCGAAGGCGCTGTAGACGACGCCCTGTGGATCGCGGGTCAACTGGTAGGTCACGCCTGTATCCACTGCAAGGCTGTCCGCAGCGCCGGCGTCATCCTGGAGGTTCACACCAATGAAGGCAACCTCGTCGGCGTGGGCGTTGCTGGAATCTTCGAAGTCAGGCATTTCGGCTACACAGAAAGGACACCACGACGCCCAGAAGTTCAGGACAACGGGGGTTCCTGCGTAATCGGAGAGGGCAACCGTCTCACCGTCGAATCCGACCATCTCGACCGCCGGTGCGCTTGCGCCCAAAGACGCCTGACCCTCAACCGTGGCTGCATCCTCGGGGGCAGGACGCGAAACAAGAAACCCGGCAAGGAGCAGGAATCCAAGAACACCGGCGCCGATCCAGGCGATCTGCCTGGTCCTTACCTTCTTTTTGGCTTCGGCGGCGCGTTGGGCTTTTCGATCCGCGCTTGATTGTTTCGACCGTGTCTGTGACATTGCAATCTCCTATTGATATTTACTGTTTCAGCGAGTCTTCGAGTTGTCCTGCATCGTCGATCGGATCAGTGTCGACCGCATCCATTTGTGCATCGCGCCCGTATCCGGTCAGTCGCTTCCACATCATCGTGGCGACAATGGCAAGCAGCACCATGCCGAGGACCACCATTACGGGACGACCGTAGGTGCCCGCGTACCGTTCAATCGTCGCAGTGAAGTCACCGACGAACCCGACAATGGGATCATCACCGAGAGTGGCTGCAGACCCGAACTTCACTCTTCCCCAGTAGTAGGTCAGATAGACGCCTGCAACGGTCAGCATCCCTCCCGTGATTCGTCCCATGTAGGGCATGATCTTTCGAACCGATCGGACAAGTCCGTCGCGTACGAGGGCTGCACCCGTGGAGAAGAGGATCAACATGATCGCCATACCGGCGCCGTAGGCAATGAGCACGAGGAGCGCGCCACCGGGTCCCGCAGTTGCAAGGGATGCTCCGATGACGGCAAGGAACACAGGGAGCGTGCATCCGAGTGATGCAATGCCGTAGCCGATACCGAAGAGGAACATCGTTTTTGGTCGACGGTCCTGCTCGGGCCGGATTGGGTTGTGGATGGTCAGCGAGATCTTCCTCCCGAAGAACGTTCCGATGCCAACAACCAGCAGTGTGATGCCGAGGGCCATCCCAACCCAGGGAATGGTCCGCACGATCCTCGTCGCGCCGTAGGTGATGGGAAGTCCCACCAGCGCGAACACCAGAAGAAATCCCGCAGTGACCATGAGCCCCGTCTTGAGTCCCTGAGCCGTCCTGCTGGTGGCTGTGGGGAGTTGGTCCTCATCAGCTCCGACGTAGAAGGTCAGATAGGCGGGAAGCATCGCGAACCCGCACGGATTGACCGTCGACAGTCCGCCTGCGGCAAGTGCCAGTGTGAGCGGTGCTAGGTCCATTGCGAGTCAATTTCTTGTGTCGAGCGGCGTTGGATGATCATGACGCCTCGATCAGGTCGGTGTCAGGCCTGAACGCGGCCCAGGAGAACCAGAACGTTCGCACGAAGGTGACCGGTTCGAGAGCAGTGCCAGCAAGTGGGCCTGATTGTGCTTCGCCGAGTATGTTCCACGTCGATGACGTCTGGTCGTCGATGAACGAGTCGCCGTCGGCTTGGAACGTGAGCACCTGGTCGTCGACGATTGCCGAGAAGACGCCCACCGTGCCAACATCCCTGCCCGCAGCGATGTCTGATGTATCGAGGGCGGATGCCTCTCCTGCCTGCCACAGGATCACGAGCGACTCTCCGTTGAATTCAGCTTCCGTTACCGCAGACTCGTTGTCGCTGCTGACGGCGTCGAGTGTCCATGCGCTAGCCGCACCATCTGTTTCGATCGCAACGATTCGCTGCATCGCCTTGGCCCGAACATCGATGTCTCCGTTGAAGAGGAATGGCTGGCCGTTGGGATCATCGAGGCCTGTGTAGGGATTCGTGCCGTAATTCCTTGAGGCACCTGTACGGTCCCGGTCGAGCACCTTGGCGTTGGGGCGGGAATCCCTCAGAGTGCTCCAGGACATCGTCGTCGAAGGAACCTGAGTTAGGACGTCTCCAGTGAGGACGCCGATAACTGCTCTTCCATCGAGTTGATTCCAGAGTGACTCGGTTGCACGGTCGTACATGACAAGGTTGGCGTTGTAGAGATTGCCAGATGTACCGAAGGTTGTCTCGACTCCTCGAACCGTCCGTTCGAATGAAACTGCAGAGTTGCACAGCGGGCAGTAGGTGACCGCGAGCGGGATACCGCCGACGGTGTCGTTGACAATCTCATGCCACATCATGATCTGGATGGGGTAGGCGCGGACATCGCCGTCGATGTCCACAACGAGAACTGGCTCTACGTCATTGAGCCACACGTCGGCATCAGAGACCGAGATGAACTGTGGATCATCAATTGGAGGGATTCCGTCAGGTGGCGGTCCCCCAGAGACGACGTCCCTCGGCTCGATCAACGGACTGGGGAACGAGTCATCGAACTTGTTGTCCAGCGCCGACGGTCCGGCCGGCAGCGCGCCAGACTCCACGAGGACGGTGGTTGAAGTGACGATGTCTGTAGCCGACTCATCGGGGGTGTCCGCGTCGGCTCCGACGGCTGCGGAACACGCTGCAGCGGCGAGCGCAATCCCTGCGATGAGAACCGTGAGTTTCGATCTTCTGGACACGATGGGCCTCGTTCAGTGAGTGTGATCTGAGCAAATGTTCGTTGCGCTGATAACGAATTCGATGCACTCCCTTTCCGAAGAATGTCGGAAGTACGACATTTCGGCGGAGCCCTCGATGGAACTGGTCCTTCGAAGTGCGGATACCGAGACGAATGGCAGCCGCGATCACGCGTCCTGTAGCCGCGACTACCAATCGGCGAAACCACGGGACCGGTGCCATGATCGTGAGTCCTACTGTGGACACTGAGGTTGGTTGAATTGTTCGCCGTACTGACGTATAGGAGGGAGAGTTCGTGTCCGCAGAATTCGATGTGATCGTGGTTGGTTCCGTGAATATGGACATGGTTGTCCACGCCTCATCGCTGCCTGGGCCGGGGTTTACGGTTACCGGAGGCGTGTTTGAGCGCCACGGAGGCGGAAAAGGCGCAAATCAGGCTGCAGCAGCTGCGCGACTCGGTGCCCGTGTGGCGTTGATCAGCGCGGTGGGAGATGATCCGGACGGCAGGGATAGTGTCGAGGAACTCGAGGACAGGGGCGTTGACGTTTCCCATGTTGTGAAGCTCAGCGATGCTGCGACCGGTGTGGCCCTGATCGTCGTCGATGATCAAGGGGAGAACCAGATCGCGGTCGCGTCTGGTGCGAATGGCCGCCTTGATACCGAAATGGTCGAAGTAGCCCTCCGCGAAATGACGTTGTCCGACACGGGCGTATGTCTCGTCGGGTTTGAGGTGGGAGATGGTCCCATCGAAGCCGTATCCACATGGGCATACGCAAATGGACACCGCGTCGTGCTTGACCCTGCCCCCGCCAGGCCTATATCTGATGCGATCGCTGCCTGCGCCCCCATTCTCACCCCGAACCTCGGCGAGTCGCTTGAACTCACAGCCGAGGCCGACATCGCGACGGCAGCGGCGTCGCTTGCCCGGCTGACGAACAATGCCGTCGTTATCACTCAAGGGAGCGACGGGGTCCTATTGCTGGACGAGGGTGGCATTGCAACCATCCCTTCGTATCACGTCACGGCGGTCGACAGCACTGGGGCAGGCGACGTATTCGCTGGTGCGTTCGCTGTGGGTCTTACCGATGCCATGTCCGTCGCCAACGCTGTGGATATGGGCCAGGCGGCGGCGGCACTATCCACGCAGATTGAAGGAGCACGCGCCGGAGTGCCCTCAAGAGAGGAAGTCGAAGCCTTTATATCTTGAGGTCCAGGGCACAAGCTCCACTTCTCGCGATTCCGTCACGTGGTGCGTTTCCAGTACCCGCGCACGTGTGCATTGGACCGTGGGAATCCGATGTCGCGGAACAGGTACTTTCGGATATGCTGCATCGCCGCCGCTTCACCTGCAGCCCACACCCGGACGCCGTTGGCGAGGTCGGTGGACTGCACCGCGCCGGACAACCATTCGTCTGCATCGGTCGCATCTGTCGCCACATGCCAGGTGACGCCGACGTCTCGGCCGAGATCAACCAGTGCATCCGGATGAGCCACCAGTAGGTGTACCGATATTGGAACGTCAGGGAGAAGTTCGAGCAGTTGGCAGATCGCTGGGATCGCGGTTTCGTCTCCGACAATGAGAAAGACCGTCGCTCTGGGGTCGATGTCGTAGCCCCTGCCCGGCCCAGACACGGCAGCGCGGTCGCCTGGTTGTGTCGTCGCGGCCCATGTCGACGCGACGCCATTGCTGTGGAGGACCACGTCGATGTGCAGCTCGTTGTTCTCCTTATCGAATCGGCGGGGTGTGAAGGTGCGGATGATGGGTCGAGTGTCGTCACGAAGGAGAAACTCGTTGCCTCTCCATTGAGGAATCTCCAACTCCCCGCGGATGGGTAGAAGCAGCCGAACGCTCGCAGCAGGCTTGGTGATCTCGAAGCCCTCGAGTTCGTCACCCTCGAGACTCACCCGAGTCATGTGCGGAGAGATCGACTCTGTTCCTCTGACGCTGAGGCGTCGAAACGGAGGAGGCTCGCGCCGAGTTCGTACTTCGGTCATCGGTCGAACATAGTCGACTCTTCGCTGATCGAGGCAACGAGGATGCTTGAGGTTGCCTCGAATTCGATCTGACAGATGACGCCGTTGCAATAGATGTTGTCTTGAAGCCGTCGGAGATGTACGGTCGGTCGCCGCCACTGAAGAGGAAGCACATGTGTTTTGAACTTGACTCGTCTCCGCCTATCCCGCACATCCATGATGCAACGGTCCACGATGACCACCTGACGCTCACTGCCACCGACGGCAATCAGTTCGCCGCGTTTGAGGCAACGACAGGAAGTGATCACGCTGTGGTGGTCCTCCCCGACGTGCGGGGTTTGTTCCGCTTCTACGAGGAACTGGCGCTTCGTTTTGCTGAGCACGGAACCGATGCGGTCGCCATCGACTACTTCGGAAGAACAGCTGGTGTTGGTGTTCGAGGCGATGAGTTCGACTACATGCCCGAGGTGAGCGCGACGACTCTCGAAGGGATCACGGCGGATGTTGCAGCGGCTGTGGATCATTTACAGCGCAACAGTCCAAACCGGTCGGTCTTTGTCGTTGGCTTCTGCTTCGGCGGATCGAACAGCTGGCACATGGCTGCTGCAGGATTGGGATTGTCCGGCGCCGTTGGGTTCTACGGACACCCAGACCGCCCAGGCTTTCCCCAGGGTGCACGTTCCGTAGTCGCGAGTGTCCCTGACTTTTCGTGTCCTGTGCTTGCCCTCCAGGGCGGTGACGATCCCGGTATTCCGGTGGAGGTGGATGACCTCTTCAGGGACACGATGGTCGCGGAGGGTGTAACCGGTGAGGTGATCGTGTACCCCGGTGCTCCTCACTCGTTCTTTGACCGTAAGTGGGAAGAGTTCTCCGACGAGTCCGCGGACGCATGGCGCCGCATCCAGGAGTTCATCTCCGCGCACGCCTGATCTTCGTCCAGTTATCTAGTTGGCCAGACCACGATCTGACGGATGGATTCGATCAGTCGACTCGGTCCATGTCGAGCACGGAATCGATTTCGCCTTCGAACCGTTGCATCAGCGAATAGGCCTCTGAGAAACTACCGACGCGCTCATTGTTCGGAGGGCATTCAAAGAAGGCATCCTCGGCGACGTCGAACCAGTCCCTAACCGGATCATCGATAGCCAGGTCCGGGGTGGGAAACAAACTGGCTCGGCTGCTTCGAAGGAATCCGAGCGT
>JAMBLH010000197.1 GCA_023336875.1 Actinomycetes bacterium | reverse complement strand
GTGGGCGATACTGGATTTGAACCAGTGACCCCTGCCGTGTCGAGGCAGTGCTCTGCCGCTGAGCTAATCGCCCTTGCTGATGCATGTTAGTGCGAGGCGACGCCGGGAATCGAACCCGGGTCGAGGGTTTTGCAGACCCTTGCCTAGCCACTCGGCCACGTCGCCTAGAGAGGAGGACGGCCATTTTACGACCGTCCTCACTCGAGCGGACGACCGGATTCGAACCGGCGACCTCAACCTTGGCAAGGTTGCGCTCTGCCAGCTGAGCTACGTCCGCATAGCGCGGGATGGTACCACGAGGGGATTCTTTCAGTCACCGCCAAGCCCAGTGGAACCAAAGCCTCCAGCTCCTCTTTCCGTGTCCCCAAGAGACTCCACAAGCTCATAATCGGGGGCGGAAACCGGCACTATCACCAGTTGTGCGATCCTGTCTCCAACAGCGATCTCGAACGCTTCCGTCCCATGGTTGATCAGCGCAACCTTCAGCTCACCGCGGTAGCCAGAATCAACCAATCCCGGCGAATTCAGTACCGTGACACCTGTTCGGACCGCGAGGCCGCTTCGTGGGAGCACGAGCCCGGCATGACCCTCTGGAATGGCCATCGACAACCCAGTTGCAACTAGGGCATACTCACCCGCGCCGATCGTCAGCGCCTCTGCTGCTTGGAGATCGGCTCCAGCATCACCCGGATGCGCGAATCGAGGCAATTGGTACGCTGGATCTTTACTGACAACGGGTATCTTCATGTGGCGACTCTCCTATGGAGGCGGGACCGGTGGCCAAACGCAACGACAACAAGTCAACAGGGAACGACGGTAGCTGGTTTCTCGAGGCTGTAGGAGCAATACCTCCGCCTCTCAAACCGAGCGAAACCGTTGCTGCGCTCGAATATGACAACACAGCGTCCGATCCGAGTCCGGCAACGGCTCCAATCGATGATGACGGATCGTCCTCCTCCTTCGATGGCGGCACCGCAACATCAACATCAGCCTTTGAATCACCCACATCCCTGTTGACGGCTGAATTGGCTGACACGAGTGGCACGGAAGCAATCGACCCCTCACTGTCGATCGAGCCACACGATGACACGCAGCTCAGTTCAGTACTACGAACGAGACGTCCCTTCCGTTGGCCGGTTCTCATGTTTGCGGTAGCGCTGGTCGCTGTTGGTGCAACGGCAGTGTTCTGGTTGCCCACTGCCCTCAGACAAGATGCTGCTGGTATGAAGACATCCTATGCAAACGCCTCCATCGCGCTTCGCCAACAGCTTGCACCCGGTCAAGCAGCCCTCGACACCATCACGGATCCCTCCTCGACACCACAGGAACTCTCAGCATCTGTTCCCGTCATCTCACAGCTCGATAGCGCAGCACACCAGCTGGGCGTCGTCGCTGGCGAACCACTTCCCCGCCAGCTGCCGTTCTACTCAGTCCCAGAAGTCGCCGAGCTCGGGTCTCTACAGGACGCCGCACAGATAAACGCTGCCCAGGGCTCCGACGTTGCCAGACAGGTCGGCTATACCTACGTCTACAGGACAACGATCCCCCAACTTCTCCAGACGGGTGAGCTTCCGACGAGTGCAGATGTCCAGACGATCAATGCGCTGAGCGTTTCGCTCGCCTCATCCCTCGTCGAGGACTCCGCGGCACTCGCTGATCTCCCCACCCCTGAGTTCGCATCGGATCTCAACGATGGTGCACATGCCGCTATTGAACGCTATGCGTCGTGGCAGAATGAGTACTTAACCGCTCTGGCCGATGGCGACGAGAGCGCCACGCGTGCGCTCATCGACGAGTTGGACGAAATCAGGATCGAGCTCGACAGGATGCTTATCGACGCGTTGGGGGTTGCGCGGGTCGAAGTTGATCTCCAGATCGTCGAGCTCGCGGCATCCCTCGATTTGTTCCTGAAAGACCTCACTCGCTAGGCATTGACTCCGTGTCCATTGCGGCGACTTCCCTCTCGAAGTCGCTTGCCTTCTGGAACTCCTTGTAAACGGAAGCGAATCTAAGGTAGGCGACCTCGTCAATGTCCTTGAGCCCATCGAGCACGATCCTCCCGATGTCATCCGCGTGGATCGAGCCGTTCGATGTGTATGCCGCTCGCTCGACCGTCCCCACAAGGTCATCTATCGCATCCTGGGCTATCGGCCGATCAGCCATCGTGATCTCGACGCCCATTCTCACCTTCGAGGCATCGAACGGTTGACGTCTGCCATCTCGCTTTATCACCACTACGGCCGCAGGTCGCTCGAAGGTCGTAAAACGATGACCGCATCGAGGGCACGAACGCCGCCTTCTGATGGCAAGACCCTCGTCAGCAGGACGCGAATCGACCACTCGAGTATCCGTTGTTGTACACAGGGGGCACCGCATGGAGTCAGCGTAGCTGGCGCCATGGTTCACGGATTCGCGAATGCAGAATCAGGAGGAGGATACCGGGATCTCTATGACCTGTCCGGCCTGGATACGCCCACCGTCGATCTGGTTCAACTTCTCTATGGCTGCCACGATCCGTCGGGTATCAGCGTTATCTGGACCATGGATCTGTGCGATGCCCCAGAGCGAGTCGCCCGGTTTGATTCTGTAGTTGGTCGTCTCGGTGACCTGCCCAGTCGCCTGGACGGCAGAGGACAGAAAGAGAAGTACAACAATGACCGTGATGGAGATGATGGAGAGCGCCCTGAATCGTGCGCTTGTTATCAATGTCATGAGATCTTCTCTCCCTGTTCCTCTGTTACCCAGTTGTCCTGCCTCGTCGTTCCCGGGCATCCCCGGATCGGACTGAGCTTCTCCGACCGACGGTATCGGCCGGGTGTGACACGTTTCGATGCAAATAGACGCTGCACCGAATCGGCGTGGACTTCCTGGGGAGATATCCACACACCCGACCGAACACCTGTTCGGTCATATCGATAACCTATCGAACATGTGTTCGTATGTCAAGTCATTCAGCTGTCAGCAGCCAGGATTCAGATATCAGCTAGAACTCCACGCGGAATTTCCGCGGCCGAGAGCGCGCGGTGCCGGCTTGGCTGACGCCTGATTGCTGGTGGCTGTCAGCTGTGTAGTCGAACATATGTTTGGTCTCAGCGTAGATCCCTAGTACACTGCTCGGTAACGAGAAGGAGAACGAATGCCAGATCGCACCAGCCTGACGAACCGCCAAAGAGAGATACTGGATCTGATCAGCTCGACCGTCGCCGAGCGGGGATACCCGCCAACGGTGCGAGAGATTGGTGATGCCGTCGGTCTCAGCTCGCCTTCGACCGTGCATTCTCACCTCTCGACACTTGCAGCGGAGGGGTTCATTCGCAGAGATCCAACAAAACCGCGTGCAATCGAAGTCGTTTCGGATGATGGAGCGGTCCCTATCAGCCGTGCGGCTGTGCGAGATGTTCCCCTTGTTGGCAGCATCGCAGCCGGTTCGCCGATCCTTGCCGAGGAGGACATTGAAGAGGTGTACCCACTCCCGACGGAGCTGGTCGGCCAAGAGCCTGTGTTCATGCTCAGGATCCGTGGAGACTCGATGGTCGATGCTGGCATTCTCGACAGGGACTACGTGGTTGTGCAGAAGCAGCAGACCGCAAGCAACGGACAGATCGTTGCAGCGCTGGTGGGCGGCGAGGAAGCAACAGTCAAAACCTTCGAGCGCTCTGCCAACGGCATCACCCTCGTGCCAGCGAACGACAGCTTCGAGCCGGCCGTCTATACCGACGGCATCGAGATTCTTGGTATCGTCGTGGCAGTGCTGCGCAGGATTGACTGATCAGTCGGCTGATCCGCTGAACACATACTCCGCTGGCCCCTTCATCCACGCCCCCTGGTCATCGAACCAGATGCTGAGCGATCCTCCTGGTAACTGCACGCTGATGGGTACCGGTACCTCACGGATCGTGTGGGCTATGTAGGCCGCCGCGGTTGCGCCCGTACCAGATGCCGGAGTCTCGCCAACGCCGCGCTCCCAGACTCGCACACGGATTCCCGCTTCCTCCACTATCTCGACGAACTCGACGTTCGTGCGGTTCGGAAACAGCGCATCCTTCTCGATGATGTTCCCCACATCTGCAACCGGCGCTGAATCGACGTCATCCACAAACAGCACCGCATGGGGGTTACCTATCGCAAAGGGATGAACCTCGTGACCCTCAATCGTCAACGTACCGGTACGAAACGGCGCCGGCTCACCGACGAACGCAGTCACCTCATCCTTCGCAACAGTGACGGGATGGTCGCCAACACCGGATGTCACGACAAACTCATTGCCCTCGACCCAGCCCTCATTAACGGCAAGTCGTGCCACACATCGCAGACCGTTGCCGCACATTTCAGCCTCTCCCCCATCGGCGTTCCAGTATCGCATCGAGACACGCTGCGGCGATATCGCTGTCGCGACGAGCACACCGTCGGCCCCGATGCCGGTCCGACGCTCGCACCACCGCACTACATCGTCGCGCAAAGGCGTAAAGGGACCTTTGACAACGATAAAGTCATTGCCTGCCCCCTGCATCTTCACGAAGTCCATCCCG
>JAMBLH010000196.1 GCA_023336875.1 Actinomycetes bacterium | reverse complement strand
CTCGACTACATGCGTCTCTCCGGCCGTTCCGACGAGCTCATTGCAACCGTTGAGCAGTACTACAAGATGCAGGGCATGTGGCGTGACGACAGCCATGACATCACGTATAGCTCCACTCTTGGTCTCGACATGTCGAGTGTGGTGCCGTCACTCGCCGGACCGAAGCGTCCACAGGACCGCATTGCGCTCACTGACATGAAACAGCAGTGGCAGATCGACATCAATGGCCAACTCCGCCCAGATGGGGGAGCGGCTGGCGACGTGTCCGGTGTGGTGTACGACGACGCGACATTCGACCTGTCAGACGGCGACGTGGTCATCGCCGCGATAACCAGTTGTACGAACACGTCGAACCCTGAGGTGATGGTTGCCGCAGGCCTCGTTGCGCGCAACGCGAGGGAGAGGGGCCTCACTCGCAAGCCGTGGGTCAAGACGTCCCTTGCACCTGGCTCCAAGGTCGTGACGGACTACCTGGTGAAATCTGAGCTTCTCGAGGACCTTGAGGGAGTCGGCTTCTTCACCGTTGGATATGGATGCACGACGTGTATCGGCAATTCGGGTCCGATTCCCGAGCCCATCAGCGTTGCGATCAACGACAACGATCTTGTTGCAGCCTCTGTGCTTTCTGGGAACAGGAACTTCGAAGGGCGCATCAGCCCGGACGTGCGGGCCAACTATCTTGCAAGTCCGCCACTTGTTGTGGCGTACGCGCTGGCAGGAACAGTCGACATCGACATGGCGACGGAGCCACTGGGCCAGGATGAGGATGGAATCGATGTCTTCCTCTCTGACCTCTGGCCGAGCCAGGCGGAGATCCTTGAGGTAGTTGCTTCGTCTGTCAGCCGTGAGCAGTTCACCAAGGAGTACGGCGCCGTATACGACGGATCGGCGATGTGGCGAATGATCGACACCTCCGGCGGCGCGCTCTATGAATGGGACGAATCCTCGACATATGTTCAAGAGCCCCCATTCTTCATTGATCTTGCCGAGGAGCCGACACCGATCGAGCCGATCACGGGTGCTCGCGTGTTGCTCAAGCTCGGTGGGTCGATCACTACCGACCACATCAGCCCAGCTGGTTCGATTGGAGTCGACACTCCGGCGGGGAGGTTCCTCACGGACAGCGGTGTGGAGCAGCGGATGTTCAATTCGTACGGTTCACGCCGTGGCAACGACCGGGTCATGACACGGGGCACGTTTGCCAATATCCGTGTCCGCAATCAACTTGCACCAGGCACAGAGGGCGGGTGGACGACGGACTTCACGGATGGCGAGGTGCGCTCCGTCTATGAAGCAAGTCTGAATTACAAGGATGCCGGAACGCCCCTTGTCGTTCTCGCTGGCAATGACTACGGCATGGGTTCATCCAGGGACTGGGCGGCAAAGGGCACGTTCCTTCTGGGAGTCAAGGCAGTTATCGCCACGAGTTATGAACGAATCCATCGGTCGAACCTCGTGATGATGGGTGTGATCCCTCTGCAGTTTGCCGGAGGTGAGGACGCAGATGGTCTCGGCCTCGATGGCACGGAGAAAATCGACATTGCGGTGGATGATTCGCTGAGCCCCGGCGAGGATGTCGAGGTGACTGCAACTCGCAAGGACGGCTCCGTGGTGAGTTTCACCACCGTTGCCAGAGTCGACACACCGATCGAGCTCGACTACCTGCGTCACGGAGGGATCCTTCACATGGTTCTTCGCCAAATGGCAGCAAGCGACTAGCGACAGACGACAAATCGACAGACGACTCGGATTCCTGGCCTTGGTAGATTTTCACGATGCAAAGTGATGCACCCAGACACCAATTCTGCGACAGGCCACTAGGGTCACGCGATGCCACGTCCCGTCCCTCCCGCGCCTGAAGATGCACTCAATTGGTCCTCGGAGGTAGCCCGCGACTTCGGTGAAGCGGCACTCGATCTGTGGGCGGAATTCGTGGAACGACTCCCATCGGACCTCCCCGTCGTGAGAGATCACGGGTCGAGTCAGGTGAGAGATGCTGTGTGCATCGCCGTGCCCGACGAAGCAATGGCTTGGGATGACATCTTCTCCCACCTCCGCACAGTCATGCTGGAGGAGTCCGTGTATCCGGGTCATCCTTCCTTCGTTGCCTACATCAGCGGCGCGGGGACGGTTCCCGGAGCGGTTGCCGACCTGCTTGCGTCGGGCTTGAACCAGAACGTGGGCGGCTGGAGGCTCTCACCCGCCGCAACGGAAGTCGAACGTCATCTAGCAGAATGGTTCGCAGCAAAGCTCGGTCTTCCCGCCGGTTCATCCGGATACATCACGACTGGGGGAGCGAATGTCAACTTGATTGGTCTCACGGTTGCGCGGCACGCAAAGGCGGGGTGGGATGTCCGCGCGGAAGGTCTGCGAGGTGGCCCCCAGCTGGTGATCTACACGTCCGCGGAGGCGCACGACACCGTGGATCGAGCGGCCCAGATTCTCGGCCTTGGTTCGCGAGGCGTTCGCCGCATCCGGGTTGATGACGAGCATCGAATGGATGTCGAGGCGCTTGCTGAGGCCATTGAGCAAGATCTGAGCCAGGGGCAGAGGCCTATCTG
>JAMBLH010000195.1 GCA_023336875.1 Actinomycetes bacterium | reverse complement strand
GTCGGGTCACCCTCGTGGATGGCACCGAACACTCGCTCGATCGCCCGTCCTTCGCCTTCGGCGACCGTCAGCAGTCGGAACTTTTCCGCGTCAGCCACCTCTCTGATGGCCTGTGCCCTTCCTTCGGCATCGAGGATCGCCGCCTGCTTGACACCCTCGGCCCTGAGGATCGCGGAGCGCTTCTCACCCTCTGCCTCGGTGACGATGGCTCGCCGATCACGCTCGGCCTTCATCTGGCGGTGCATTGCCTGGGTCACATCCGCTGGAGGATCGATCCGCTGGATCTCGACGCGGACGACTCTGGTACCCCAGATGTCCGTGGCCTCATCGAGGATCACACGCAACTCGGTGTTGATGATCTCACGTGATGTCAGCGCAGCATCAAGATCCATGTCGCCGATGACATTTCTCAAATTCGTCTGTGCCAGCTTCGTGGCTGCCAGGATGAAGTTCGCAATGTTGTAGGCGAGTTTCACCGGGTCAGTCGCCTGGTAGTACACGACTGCATCGACGGTGACGACCACGTTGTCCTTGGTGATGACCTCTTGCGGAGGCACGTCTACGACCTGCTCTCGCATGTCGATCTTCTGCACCTTGTCTATGAACGGGACGATCATATGAAATCCCGGCTCGAGGGTCTTTCGGTATCTTCCGAACCTCTCAGTGAGTCCCAGTTCGTACTGTTGGACGATCTTGATCGCCAACGCGACGTAGATGATCAGCACGAAGATCAGGATCAGAACGATCGCTGGTGCCATGATTCCCCTTCCTCTCTTGTGGTTGGTTTACGACTTCTCTAGTTGACGGTTTCGATAACGAGCCTGGCTCCCCGTACCTCGATGACACGTACCTCTGTGCCAACCAGGATCTCTTCGTCCCTATCGGTCGTGGCACGCCACTCCTGAGTACCCATTCTCACCATGCCGTCATCAAATTTCTTTACCGACTGGAGGACGATCGCTGACGCGCCCACGTACCTTGCGGCGCCTACTGGGAGCAGTTCACCATGGATATCCTTCTTGGCGAATCGCTGGAGCAGCCAGAGTGACATTACGGAGACCAGAACGAATGTGATGATCTGGATGGGGACGCTTACGGAGAGCAGAGCAAGTATGCCTGCCACCGCAGCTCCCGCAGCGAAGGGGAGTAGGAAGAAGCCTGCCGTGAGCATCTCGCCGATCGCGAGTACTCCTGCGGCAATCAGCCACATTGTGACCCACGCGGACTGATTGACCGTCTCATCATGAGGGGCAAGGATCGCAACAGCCACGACGAGGAGCACGATTGCCCCCAGGCCAGCCCACAGGCCAAATGATGACTTGGTTTCGGACTCAACCGGCAGCGATGGCGGGGTGGGGGGTCTTGCGGGCCGTGGGTCGCGTGAGGCCTCCGCCCACGCCTCAGCGAAGGCTTCGAGATCGACTCCAGTGACTGCCTCAACCGACTTTCCCGCTGAGGTGGCTTCGTCCAGGTGAGACCGCAGTTCGGTCGCCATATCCTGAGCGGTATTGGCGGTCACACCTGATCCCAGCCAGTAGCTCTGGCACTTTTCAACGACCTGGTTGGTGGTCAGATCAGTCACTGCGCGGCTCCCTTCATTACCTGGCTGACCCCGGTGCTGAGGTCTGACCACTCGTTCGTCCATTCTGCGAGCATCCTCGTTCCTTCATCTGCAATGCGGTAGTACTTGCGCGGTGGCCCTGATCCGTCGGCCTCAACAAAGTAGCCCTCGATGAGTCCCGAACGCTGCATCCTAGAAAGCGTTGGATAGATCGAGCCCTCGCTCGAAAGCGTCAGGCCCCTTGTTGAGAGTTTGTCCGCCATTTCGTATCCATAACTCGGTTCCTCGCTGATTATCGCAAGGAGGCACATGTCGAGTACTCCCTTGAGAAGCTGGCTCCGACGATCCATACCGAACTTCCTTCAGTTCGCTTGATATCAAAGTGTAAGTGATACCTTGCAAACTAAGATATCAAACTATCACTAACTTGTCAAACAGGCCGTTGTGCTTCTGTCAGTTGAAGGTGAGCTCGTCTCCGTCAGTTCCGATGGTGACCGTCGAACCCTCGGTGAGGTCGCCGCTGAGAACTCTCAGCGCGAGGGGGTCCGCTACAGCGGTTTGCAACAATCGCTTGAGTGGACGGGCTCCGTACACCGGGTCATAGCCGTTGTCCGTGAGCCAATCGATCGCGTCCTCGGTGAGAACCACCTCGATCTTGCGCTGCGCGAGCCGGTTCCGAAGCGCTTCGAACTGGATCTCGACGATCAGCCGCAGGTCATCCTTCGAGAGTCGATGAAACACGATGGTGTCATCGATCCGGTTGAGAAACTCGGGCCTGAAGTGAGTGCGAACGACATCCATCACTCGTGACTCGACCGCCTCATCAGGCATGTCCGGATCTATGAACTCGGACCCCAGGTTCGATGTCATCACGAGCACTGTGTTCGTGAAGTCGACCGTTCGTCCCTGACCATCGGTCATGCGGCCGTCGTCGAGCACCTGCAGGAGGGCATTGAAGACCTCGGGATGCGCCTTCTCCACCTCATCGAGCAGGACAACGGAGTAGGGCCTCCGCCTCACAGCCTCAGTGAGTTGACCTCCCTCGTCATATCCGACGTACCCGGGAGGTGCTCCGATCAGACGCGAGACGGAGTGCTTCTCCATGTATTCGGACATATCGATCCGCACCATCGCCCGCTCGTCATCGAACATGAATTCCGCCAGGGCCCGTGCAAGTTCTGTCTTGCCAACTCCGGTCGGTCCAAGGAAGAGGAACGATCCAATGGGTCGATTCGGATCAGAGAGTCCTGCTCTTGAGCGTCTGATCGCGTTGGAGATCGCAGACACGGCGTCGTCCTGTCCTATCACTCTCTCATGGAGATGCTCCTCAAGTTGGATGAGCTTCTGCATCTCTCCCTCCATGAGCTTGGAGACAGGGACGCCGGTCCATCGGCTCACGACCTCGGCCACGTCCTCCTCGTCGACCTCCTCCTTGAGCATCTTCAGGTTGACCTGAAGTTCGTCGAGCTTTTCCTGACCCTCGGTCAGCTGCTGCTGGAGGGCGGGTAGGGTCGCGTAGCGGAGTTCCGCTGCTCTCTCAAGGTCGCCCTCTCGCTCAACACGCTCTGCATCGCTGCGCGCCTCCTCGATCTGTTCCTTGATCGATCGGATTCCCGCGATGGAGTCCTTCTCGAGTTGCCAGTGCGCGTTCAACGTGTCCAGCTTCTCGCTGAGGTTCGCCAGTTCTTCCTCGATCACGGCGAGGCGCTCCTTCGATGCCGCGTCCTCCTCTTTCGACAGCGCCTGCTTCTCGATCTCGAGTTGCCTGCGACGACGCTCGAGTTCATCAATCTCGTCTGGCATCGAATCGATCTCGATCCGGAGCTTCGACGCAGCCTCGTCAACGAGATCGATCGCCTTGTCAGGGAGGTGTCGACCCGTGACGTATCGGTCAGACAGAACAGCTGCACCGATGAGCGCGGCGTCCGTGATACGAACTCCATGGTGTATCTCGTAGCGTTCCTTGAGTCCACGGAGAATCCCGACTGTCTCATCAACAGAGGGCGCTTCGACAAGCACAGGCTGGAATCGGCGTTCCAGGGCTGCGTCCTTCTCGATGTACTTGCGGAACTCGTCGAGGGTTGTCGCTCCGATCATTCGCAATTCGCCGCGGGCAAGCATCGGCTTGAGCATGTTTGACGCATCCATTGAGCCCTCTGATGCGCCCGCGCCGACGATCGTGTGCATTTCATCGATGAATGTGATGACGCGTCCGTCAGATGCCTTGATCTCATTGAGGACCGCCTGGAGACGTTCCTCGAATTCGCCGCGGTATTTCGCACCAGCAAGCATGGCTCCGATATCGAGCGAGATGAGTCTGCGGTTCCTGAGACTGTCAGGCACGTCACCGTCGGCGATCCGCTGCGCAAGCCCTTCGGCAATCGCCGTCTTGCCGGTGCCGGGTTCTCCGATGAGGACAGGATTATTCTTCGTACGTCGTGACAGGACCTGCACGACGCGTCGAATCTCGTCGTCTCGCCCGATCACGGGATCAAGCTTGCCATTGCGAGCGTCCTCAGTGAGGTCACGGCCGTACTGCTCGAGAGGGGCGAATGTGTCCTCAGGGTTCTGGCTCGTGACGCGTTGTGCTCCGCGAACTTCTGCAAGTCCCGATAGCACAGCTTCCTTCGTCAGACCAGCATCCCTCAGGATCTCGCCTGTCCTGGTCTTGGATTCAGCAAGAGCGAGAATGATGTGCTCAACCGAGACGTAGGAATCCTTGAGGGCTTCGCGTTGTGCATCTGCAGCCTCGAGTACTGCGACCGTCTCAGGGGAGAATGTGACTTCCCCTCCACCGACCACGGTAGGAATCCTCTCGGTGGCGCGCTCAAGCGGCCCCTTGATATCCGAAACGTGTACGCCCATCTTGGTGAGCAGCGGATACACGAGACCATCGGTCTGGGCGAGGAGTCCTTCGAGAAGGTGCTCCGGTTGGGCATACTGGTTATTGTTGCGCTCGGCTGTGGACCTGGCGGCGAGAATCGCCTCCTGGCTGCGTTGGGTGAAGTTGTTAATGTCCATGAATTCCAGATCCTTGAAGAGATACTACGTACCATATACAACACCGAAGTGGTCAGGTCTATGCCAGATAATCTAAGTCACTCCGACTCAGATATGAGTCTAGGGGTCGGGTGGGTTATTGCGCAGGGTGCGCTGTTCGTCTTCTTCTTCATGGCGCTGATTTCCGGTGATACCGTTAGTGGTGTGCCAGGTCTCATCCTTGCGCAGGTGATGGGTCTCATCCTTGCGTTGGCAGGTGCCCTTTTGTCGATGTGGTCGCTCATGCAGCACGGGTGGCGCGTGTCGCCCTTCCCAAGACCTGTCGATGGTGCGCAACTCGTTGAGGGCGGTCCGTACAGATATGTTCGCCACCCCATGTATTCGGGGATCGTGCTCTTCACGCTCGGCGTTGGGCTTGCGTACGCCAATCCTGTGGTGCTGCTCACCTCGTTCACGTTTCTCGTCTTCTTCATGGCCAAGACAGGTCGCGAGGAGGAGATGCTCGTGGCAACGGTTTCTGGTTATCGAGGCTACAGATCAGATGTTCCATGGAGATTGATCCCCTTTGTCATGTAGGGGCGGGCCCGATGGTTGGCCAGCGGTCTGAGAACTAGCCGCGGGAATACACGCCCATGAGTTCGGCCATTTCGAGAGTGTGACCTTTCATCGAAGCAGTCACGGTTGCCTTGTCCGCACCCTCATCCAGAAAGAGCGTGGAGTCGAGAGCGAACACTCTGAAGAAGTATCTATGGCTTCCCGATGGAGGGCAGGGCCCGCCGTATCCCGTTTCGTCCCAGGAGTTGCGTCCGCCGGTACCGATGGCATCCTCACCCGTTCCGATCATCTCCGTCGGTTCGATGTTGAACGCGAGCCAATGATCCCAGGTGCCGCCGGGGGCGTCCGGATCATCCATGATGAGTGCAAGCGAAACAGTCCCTGCGGGAATGCCCGCAATGTCGAGTTGTGGCGATGTGTCTGCACCATCGCACGTGTATTCAGTCGGTATCACTTCGCCTTCGGCGAAGGCTGGTGAGGAGAGGCCCATGGTTGGTGTGCTCGTCTCGGTGGATGTTGTGGGTGCGGCGCCGGAATCTGCTGACGTGTCCTCCGTTGATGAGGAACAGGCGGCAAGGATCAATATGGCTCCAAGCGCCAGAGAGAGTTGTCTACTCATGGGTCTTCCTGATGCTGCTTTCGTTCTGTGGCTTCAGACTACGCCGTGTGGTCAATCGATGCACGGGAATGCATTTGGTTCTCGGTTCGTTGCTCAAGGTGCACCTACAGGGAGATCGAGTGGCCACAGCATCATGGAACGGCGCCGTTATCGCGCAGAGCGAAGAGACGATCATCGTTGAGGGAAATCACTACTTCCCTCCCGAGTCAGTAGACCCGGCGCTGCTCAAGGCTTCGAGACAGCATACGAGGTGTCCGTGGAAGGGCACTGCGGACTACTACGACGTGGTGGTGGATGGCAGCGTCAACAAAGGTGCAGCATGGTTCTACCCGTCGCCGAAGCCTGCTGCTTCCGACATCAAAAACTACGTTGCATTCTGGCGCGGGGTCAATGTCAAGAGCTGACAGCTGACTACTGACAGCTGTCTACTGTTACGCCATGCTTCCAATACAGATGGTCGAGACAGAGCGTGATGACTTCGACGGCACGATCGTTGAACTCTGGCGTGGGGATGACTTCATTGGAATGGTGTTCTGGGATGGCGAGATCCCCATCGTCCAGATCTACCCCGATGAAGATGGCGACGTGCAGGATCTCGATGTCAGGGAGATCCAACAGCTGCTCGACACCGCCCTCCAGATTGTCGATCCCAATGCGTTCGATGACGACTTTGAGGCGCTCAGGGAGGCAGTGGCCGAGGCGGCAGACGAGGCGCTCGATGTGCACCCCGCAACCGCCGAACTGCTGGGAGATTTCGATGCACGAGCTCTGTATCGCACTGACGACGGCGAGGGATTCTTCAGACGTGGTGATGCTGAAGGCTTTATCGAGAAATGCGAGGAGCTTGATCTGGGTGTCGTCGAGATGGAGGGGTTCGACCTCGATGGCGAGAAGCTGATTCCCCGCCCAAATCTCAATCTTGTCGTGACGCCACAAAAGATGATGACGTGGTCAGAATTCAGGACCTTTGCGAACGCTACTGCTGCTGACACATTGCGGCTATGGCCTTCGAGGGAGTCGTTGGTCATCGCCTTTGTGATACAACAGCCAGATTCCGAGACGATCGTCGCGTAGCCGTCGCTATGACGGGGCGCCGCGCAGCGCTATCTGTCTGGGTACTCTGAGGTCGTCGTTCGAACGGAGGACATTGCACCGTGCCGACGTATAGGCCAGACCTTGATGCCGTTCCCAGCTACACACTAGGGAAACCGATCGGGGAAGTCGCCAGGGAACTGGGAATCGACTCGATAGACAAACTTGCGTCGAATGAGTGCCCGACGGAACCGTTCCCCGAGGTGGTCGAAGCCATCGCAGCGTCTGGAACGACCGTCAACAGGTATCCGGACAGTGGCCAGTACGAACTGACCAAGGCTCTTGCACTCCACCATGATGTTGAACCGTCAAGCATCTGGGTAGGGGCCGGATCATCGGAGGTGTTGCGCTGCACGGCGTTGTCTGTCGGCGGGACAGGTACCAATGCTGTCTTCGCTGAGCCAAGCTTCATCATGTACCGCATCGCCACACTTGTTGCGTTCGCGACCCCGATCGCGGTGTCCCTCGATGATCGATTCGACCATGATCTCGACGCCATGCTCGCCGCGATCACTGACGAGACAACCATTGTGTACATCTGCAACCCGAACAACCCCACAGGCGGCATTCGGTCAGGAGAAGACATCAGGGCCTTCATTGACGCTGTCGATGAGTCGGTGCTTGTGGTCATAGATGAGGCCTATGGCGAGTACGTGACCGATCCGTCGTTCGCATCTATGATCGATCAAGCCCCGCTCCTTCCCAATGTCCTCGTAGCCAGAACATTCTCGAAGATCTATGGCCTTGCCGGCCTGCGCGTTGGGTACGGCGTTGGACATCCTGACCTCATTGCCAAACTGCGAGTAACGCAACCGCCGTTCGCGGTGACTACTCCGGCTCAGGTTGCAGCGCTCGCTGCGCTGCCACTTCGCGACAGCGTAGCTGAGCGAGCCGAGGCCAATGCAAAGGGCAGGTCCTACCTCACCGCCGAGTTGTCGAGCCGCGGATATCGCGTTGCGAATTCACAGGCGAATTTTGTGTATTTCGAGCCACAGGATGATGCTGTTGGGCTCTTTGATGCACTGCTGCGCGAGGGAGTGATCGTTCGGATTCTCGGCAAGGGAGTGAGGGTCACGGTGGGTACCCCTGCAGAGAACGAACGCTTGATACACGCACTTGACGACGTGGTCGCATCCTGATGCGCAGTCCAGAAGATGTTCGTTGGGAAGAGCTCCACGAGGTCGTCGATGCTGATGGTCAATTGGTTGTCGAAGCACCCTGGTTGACAGAAGACCTTGCACTCGACATGTACCGCAACATGGTCTTCACTCGAGTCTTCGACCGCAGGGCAACATCAGCCCAGCGACAGGGCCGCCTGGGCACGTACGCGATTGCAGAGGGTCACGAGGCGATCCAGGTCGGCAGTGCGCTTGCGCTGCGCGATCAGGACTTCATCTATCCCGGCTACAGGGAGCACGGTGTCCATATCGCCAAAGGGATGCCGTATGAGACGATTCTTGCGTACTGGCGTGGTCTCCCGAACACCTCATGGGATCCGCCCAAGATGAACCAGATGGTGATCACCATCCCGATCGGTAGCCATCTTCCCCACGCCGTTGGGCACGCCTACGCAGAACGCCTCAGGGGAAACGATGTCGTTACTGCCACCTACATCGGCGATGGAGGAACGTCTGAGAACGACTTTCACTCAGGGCTCAACTTCGCTGGAGTGTGGAAGACCCCAACCGTGTTCATCGTCTCGAACAATTTCTATGCGATCTCGGTCCCGTACGAGCAGCAGACCGCAGCGGCCTGGCTTGCCGACAAGGCGCTCGGTTATGGGATTCCTGCAGAGAAGGTGAACGGATTCGATGCGCTCGCTGTATACGACGCGACCCGAAGGGCGGTCGATCGCGGTGCTGCTGGGGAGGGACCGACCCTGATCGAGGCCATTTGTTATCGGTTTGGCCCGCATGCAACGGCGGATGATCCGGCGCTGTACCGCACGAAGGAGGAGGAGGAGCTGTGGCGACCCCTTGATCCGATCGATCGGATGCAGTCCTTCGTGGTGAACGCTGGCTGGTGGGATGAGGTTGCAGAGGAGCAGCTCGTCGCGGAGGCTACGAAAGCCTTCGATGAGGCGCTCGATAATGTGTCAGCAATGGAGCTGCCGCCAAGGGCGGACATCATCACACAGGCGTTCGAGAAGGTGCCGGCTTCGATGGTCGAACAGCTTCACCGGCTCGAGGATGGTGCAGGTGAAGAACGATCTGAGATCCCCGCGTCACAGCAGTGGGTCGTTGGGCACGATGTGCTCCCAACGGGCCCAGCAACGGAGATGACGATGGCAGATGCGATCAATTCTGCGCTGCATCAGGAGATGGCGGCGGACCCGACCGTTGTCCTGCTCGGTGAGGATGTCGCTGTTGCCGGGGGTGTGTTCCGTCTCTCGGCCGGCCTACTCGAGGCATTCGGCTCGGGCCGCGTGATCGACACACCAATAAACGAGTCAGGCATCGTTGGCACAGCCATAGGCATGGCAATGGCTGGTATCCGTCCCATCGCCGAGATCCAGTTCGACGGTTTCTCGTATCCAGCCTTCGATCAGATCGCCAGTCATCTTGGTCGAATCCGGTTCCGTGCGAGAGGCAATACGTCTCTTCCAATGGTGGTTCGCATGCCCAATGGTGCAGGCATCGGGGCCCATGAGCACCACTGCGATAGTCCTGAGGCCTATTTCGCCCACGTGCCGGGACTCATCGTGGTCGTGCCGTCATCACCGGCCGATGCAAAGGGCCTTCTCGCGGCGGCTATCAGGTCGAATGATCCTGTGATGTTCCTTGAGCCGAAGGTGCTGTATCGGTCAGGCAAGGAGATGGTTCCCGATACCGCCTACGAACTGCCCCTTGGGCGTGCGAAGGTACGACGTGAGGGGAGCGATGTGACGCTGGTGACCTATGGGGGCATGGTGCCGGTATCGCTTCGTGCAGCCGAATCGGTCTCATCCGAGGGCATCGACGTCGAGGTCATCGACCTGCGTACCGTGTATCCCTGGGACTTCGAGACGGTTTCAAAGTCCGTGGCAAAGACGGGCAGGATGTTGTTTGTCCAGGAACCGCAGCGTTCCGGCGGTATCGGTGCCGAAGTCGTTGCGGAAGTCGCTGAGCGGTGTGGCTACGACCTTGTCGTACCGCCGCGCCGCGTGGCTGGCACGGACGCACCGTGGCCCCAGTTCGCGATAGAGGCGCATGCCCTCGTTACCGATGTGATCGTTGCCAATGAGCTAAGAAGTTTCTCGAGCGAGTGACCCAGGTGTGGCAACCGTGGGACCACCAAGGTCCGAATACCAGGCATGACACTGTGTTGGGACGTGTTGCACGCTACGAAGTTTGTTCTGGCATGTTCAGGAGCAAGTGCTCGTTCGTGACAGTTGGGAAGTTGGACTCGTCGAGATACTTGAAGTACTCGTCGAAGTAGGGCATTGGAGTGTCGGGGCAGATGAACACGCATACGATGTCGCCGTTCTTGTTTCGCAACTCGTCGAGCGTGCCTTCGTCTTTTCTCTCGAGGAGATACCTGAGGAGTCCAACCAGCGAGAGTCCCGAGCTTGGACCCACATAGAGCCCACGTCGGCTGAGGTCCATGCTCATTGCGTAGGATTCAGGATTTGTTGCTTGTGTGATGCTGTCCACGTGAGGCTCCCACTCCAGCCCGACCAGCCCCAACAGAAGCTCTGTGCGAGGTCCGGGAACATAGGCACCTGGCGCCCGCATCACGCCCACGACCCGGATGTTGGAGTTCTTGTCCTTGAGGTAGCGCGAGTTTCCGATGATCGTTCCCGTAGTGCCCAGGGAGGCACAGAACACGCTGACCCCACCATCGGTTTGCCGCCAGATTTGATTGCCGATCCACTTGAAGTGTGCATCGGGGTTGTCCTCGTTGTCGTATTGGCCTGGGTTCATCCATCCGACCTGCTCTCCAAGCTCCCTGGCCCTGTAGATGCCGCTCGTGGGGTCTTCCCCATCGGGTTCAACAGGCTCATGGTTCACGATTGGTGCGATGCCAAAGAACAGGAGCATTCGGAGCTTGTGGAGTGAAACCTCGTCCGGCACGATCGCCCTGATGTCATCCACGCCGAAGAGGCGGGCAGCAACCGCGATGGCAGATATCGTATTGCCAGATGAATTCTCGATGATGGTCGTGACATCTTTCAGCTCTCCCCTGGCATCCGCCTCCGCGATCATGTTGAACCCGGGTACGGCCTTCACGTTGTGCAGCGCAGAGAAGGTCATGAGCTTTGCAAAGATCTTCACGCGATCCTCAATGAGGGGGTTGAGCTCCGCAGGTATCTCCACCAGGGGTAGGTACGCCAGCTGGCCGGGGTCCATGAAGTCCCGAATCGAGTTCTCTCCGCTGAAGACGTTCATGGGTGGTCCATTGTGAGTCGCTGGTGGGTTGGTTGAGCATGTGTCTGACGCCGCCGATTCCATGGCCGCACTGTCGGGCGTCGCCACGGCGGCCGGTGGAGTTCACCTGCAAGGTTACTGATGAGTCCGTCGGCCCGGTAGTCGACAGATTCCACAGATTCCGTGCGGCGGACCGGTCGGTGGACTCAAAGCAGTGGGAATCGGTCGATGTCGAGTGGCGCCACGCTGCGACGCCGAGAATCAGTAAGAAACCCGAGTATCATGACGGCCACACGATCATCAAAAAGGAGATCCTGCCGGACGGACGCGCCAAGATGATTCTCCGCGACAAGGACGACGGCTCGTTCTTCGACCTCATAACGTAGTCGCCGCGGCTGACTCGTCGGCGAAGATGGTCGTATGGGGATGATTTCGTAGATAGCTCGCCGGCACGGATGGGCCAATCGGTGCCGAGAGCACACGATCGAGTATTTCAGCTTTGTGAGAACCGGTCACAAGCAGCCAGATCTCCTCCGATTCAAGGATGCGACGCATTCCGATTGTCATGCGCCGTTTGGGCCTGGCGTCGCTGTCATATCGGGAAGCAGCGGTTGTCGTCGCGGGGCTCAGATCGACCACTCTGGTCGGTGAGTCCGCCGCCGTGCCTGGTTCGTTCAGACCGAGATGACCGTTGCCTCCGACGCCCAACAACGTCAGGCCGAGTCCGCCGTCACCGATGATCGAATCGAACCGGGCGCACTCGGCTTCCAGATCCGATGATGCCACATCAAGGTGATGGAGCGTCCCTGGCGGTCGTGACAGCGACGCCAGCAGATCCCTCTCGATCATGGAGTCGCACCGTGCAGTGGAATGGCGAGGAAGATCGAATTCATCAAGGAGGAAGACAGTAGCGTCTCCCAGATCGATCTCTTGCGCGCTCAGGGGTACAAAGGCCGAGGTGTCTCGCCCGTTGGCAAGCAGATTCTCTCAGTCGGGTGATCGCGCATGTGCGCAACCCACTTCTTGGTGACGGCGTCTGCCCACTGCCGGTCGCTGTAGATCTCGATTCGCACTGGAGCTCCCTAGTTGCTCAATTCATCCCTGCGAAGGGACAGCACGCTACGACGGGCACTGAGGCGCACCGTTGTACCGCTCTTCGCGCTCCATCTGGACTCCGAGTTCTTGAGCAGTCTTCGCAGGCGAGTGACCTGGTTACTCAGCCGGACGTTGTCTCGGCGCAGAGCGAGTATCTGCTTGATGCCCTCGAGATTGACGCCTGCGTTCGACAGGTCCCGGATCAAGAGCAGACGGTCAAGGTCTTCCTGGCTATATCGCCGTGTGCCCCCAGGGGTGCGGTACGGGTCGAGAAGTCCGCGACGTTCGTACACACGGAGCGTTTGTGGGTGCATCCCGACCAGCTCAGCGGCAACCGAAATGATGTAGACGGCGTCCTTCTGATTACTCATCTCACACCCCCAGGTGCTTTCGTGGGTTCCATCGTGACTCTGATTCCTGCAAGGAAGTGAGGGCTTCCTTCTCGTCCTCCGAGACCTCCGTAGGCACCGCGACGTCGATTGTCACGAGGAGATCTCCAGTGGATCTTGCCGTTTCGACTCCTTTGCCTGTGAGCTTCATCGTCGTTCCTGGTTGTGTGCCTGGTGGCACTTTGATCTTCGTGGTGCCGTTTAACGTCGGAATACTTATGACTGCTCCAAGTGTGGCCTCCGTGTAGGTGACCGGCACGTTGATCGTCAAGTTCTTTTTGCCTGAGCGGCCGAAGATTGGATGGTCGCCAACTCGGACCTCAACGTAGAGATCCCCAGCCGATCCTCCATTGGCTCCTGGACCGCCCTTGCCTCTGACTCGCACCTTTGTTCCGTTGGCGACACCCTTTGGGATCTTCACCTTCACGGTGTTGGATCCAATGGCGAATTCGCTGGTCGGGCCGGACAGCGCTTCGTGAAAACTCAGCGTTATCTGTCCCGAGACGTCCTGGCCCTTCTGAGGCCGTGCCTGGCGCCTTCCGGCACCAAAGAGATCCTGGAAACCGCCGAAGATATCCTGAGAGCCTGCACCGCCTCCGTACCCTGCGCCTCCGTACCCTGCGTCTCCGAGGAGATCCTCGACGCGTACGTACTGCTGGTTCCCCGCTGGCCCACCAACGAAGTAGCCCATCTCGCGAGCATGGTCGTACTCCTTGCGTTGTTCCTTGTCACCGAGTGTGTCGTAGGCCTCGTTGATCTCCTTGAAGCGGGCTTCAGCGGCGTCATCGCCTGGATTCGTGTCAGGATGGAACTCGCGCGCCAGGTTTCTGAACGCCTTCTTGATCGTCTTGTGATCGGCATCCTTGTCCACGCCGAGTTCGGCGTAGTAGTCCTTCTCCATCCATTCCTTACGCATGTCCCACCACGACGAGAGACGGTCGGATGACCCGCCCACCCATCACATACCCCTTTCGTACCTCTTGATCAACGACCTGTTCGCCCTCACCGGGAATGACGGAGATGGCCTCATGCAGCGCAGGATCGAAGGGTGCTCCGACGGCGTCGATCTCTGCGAATCCGTCACGGCTGAGCGCCTCGAGCAGTTGGGCATGCGTGCCCGTCATTCCCTCAAGCATCTTCGCCTCGGTTGGTGTCGCGGCATCGATCGCCATAGCGGCGTCAATGCTGTCGAGGACAGGTAGGAGCGATTCGATGACTCTCTGGCCGGCGCGTCGAACATTCTCGACACGGTCGCGCTCGGTGCGTTTCCGATAGTTGTCGAACTCTGCGGTAACTCTCTGAAGATTCCCCAGCAACTCATCCGCCTCGAGTCGTGCCTCACCGAGTTCGCGGATGAGGAGCTTCTCGCACTCCTCACGGCTCTCTGGCAGCTCGATACCAAGCGTTTCTGCCGTATGCCCGATTTCGGGCACCTCAGCAATAGCGACCGTCGACTCGTCCGCAGTCACCGGATCCTCGAGAACCGGTTCCTGGTTCTCGATTCTTGATTCCTTGTTCTGTTCTTCTGTCATGGTTTCACCGCCGCAAAACGGTGGGTGGTATCGGATGACCGATACCACCCACGGAGCGGGTTACTCCTCATCGTCATCGACGACTTCAGCTTCGACAACCTCGGCATCGACTACATCATCGTCGCCAACATCGGCTCCGTCACCGGAACCTGCCGCGGCCTCTGCCTCCGCCTGTGCTGCCGCATACATCTTCTCACCGATCACCTGTGCAGACTCCATGAGCCCGTTCGTACCCTCTTTGAGGGCGTCGGTCGAGGCGTTGTCGTCCTCGAGAAGTGTCTTGAGCTCATCGAGCTTCGCCTGGATCGGTGCCTTGTCGTCATCAGTGAGCGCATCGCCGTGCTCGGCGAGTTGCTTCCCGACCGAATACACCGCATGATCCGCAGCGTTGCGAGCCTCAGCAGCTTCTCTACGTTCAGCGTCCTCAGCAGCGTGAGCCTCGGCGTCCGTGATCATCTGGTCTATTGCATCGCTGTCAAGCGCCGTGCCACCGGTGATGGTCACCTGCTGCGTCTGGCCTGTCCCAAGATCCTTTGCAGACACTGACACGATGCCGTTGGCATCGATGTCGAACGTGACCTCGATCTGGGGGATGCCGCGCGGCGCAGGAGGAATCTCCTGGAGCTTGAAGCGGCCAAGGCTCATGTTGTCACTCGCCATTGCACGCTCGCCCTGCATCACGTGGACCTCGACCTCTGGCTGGTTGTTCGAAGCCGTGGTGAAGATCTCCGATCTGCGTGTCGGGATCGTCGTGTTTCGCTCGATCATCTTCGTGAACACACTGCCTTCGGTTTCAACACCGAGGGTCAGAGGCGTCACGTCGAGAAGGAGTATGTCAGATACGTCGCCCGTCAGCACTCCAGCCTGGATCGCTGCACCAAGTGCAACGACCTCATCAGGGTTCACACCCTTGTTTGGCTCCTTGCCACCGGAGAGATCCGAGACGAGCGCCTGGACGGCTGGCATCCGAGTCGACCCACCAACCAGGATGATGTGGTCGAGATCGGACAATGGCACTCCTGCGTCCTCGATGGCACGCTTGAACGGTGCCCGGGTGCGAGCGAGGAGGTCATCCGTCATCTGCTCGAATTCTGAACGCTTGAGCGATCGCAGTAGGTGGATGGGGCCATCAGCTGTTGCGGTGATGAAGGGCAGATTGATCTCTGTCTCCTGAACCGTCGAGAGCTCGATCTTCGCCTTCTCCGCAGCTTCCTTGAGGCGTGTGAGGGCCATTGGGTCCTTGGAGAGATCGACGCCGTTCTCGGCCTTGAATCCATCAACGAGCCAGCCAATCACCTTCTCGTCCCAGTCGTCGCCTCCAAGATTCGTGTCTCCTGCTGTGGATTTCACCTCGAAGACACCCTCGCCGATTTCGAGTACAGAGACGTCGAAAGTACCTCCGCCGAGGTCGAACACGAGGATTGTTTCGTCGCCCTTCTTATCGAGTCCATACGCAAGCGCCGCTGCGGTCGGTTCGTTGACGATCCGCTCCACCTCGAGGCCAGCGATCTGGCCAGCTTCCTTGGTGGCCTGGCGTTGGGCGTCACCGAAGTACGCAGGCACGGTGATGACGGCCTTGGTCACAGGCTCGCCCAGATACGCTTCAGCGTCAGCCTTCAGCTTCTGAAGAATGCGGGCCGAGATCTCCTGCGAGGTGAACGTCTTCCCATCGATATCGATGGACCAATCTTCACCCATGTGCCGTTTGACCGAACGGATCGTTCGATCCGGGTTCGTAATCGCCTGACGTTTTGCTTGTTCTCCGACGAGTACTTCACCGTTCTTGGCGAACGCAACGACGGACGGTGTGGTCCGGTTGCCCTCCGCGTTTGCGACGACAACCGGTTCTCCGCCTTCGAGGACAGAGATGACCGAGTTCGTGGTCCCGAGGTCGATTCCGACCGCTCGTGTCATAGTTTTCTCCTTGTTTCGAGTTCTCACGCAGAAGCGCGATGATTAATTTAGTCGAGTCACAGAGTATAACTTGAGTCGACCTATATCAATTCCCGTTTCCGAAGAAAACTTGGAGGCGAGGTGCTGGCTGAATGCCGAGCGCTGAAAGGTGACATCTCCTATACGACAAACACCGGTGGTTCCCCACCGGTGTCCATCTCTCCGCCCGCTCCGAGCGTCCGATCAGCCGGACATTCGGGCGATCTTGATTCGTTCCTTCAAGGGGACCCCTGTTGTGCGCTGGTAGCGGGTCTTCTTTGAGTCGTCCTCGTTATCGAGAGCGTCATCCGATGCCTCGACGTCATCGGCCACGATGTCCTCAATCCCGGTGTCGTCTGGGATGTCTGCCACAACCACGAGGGGTTCATCGACGGCAGTTGTCTCCGGCTCGACTTCGACTGCTGGAGCCAGATCCGCGAACTGCTGTTCGTTGAGCCGTTCCATGGCCGTCAGGTCGATCACCTTTGCGCGCTCCTTCGCTGAGGCGGCGAGCGTCTCAGCGGCCTTCTCGAACGCAAGTGCTGCCTGGGACATCGTTGCGATCCTCGCTCGGATCTGTTCAGCGTCGATTTCAGCCTTGTGAGTCGCCGCGGCAACATCCGCCTCTGAGTCGGACACTTTCTGGTCCCTCACCCGGATGGCTTCAAGGATCACCCATTCGGTATCGACGGAGCGCTTCGCCATCTGGCGCTCGATCTCGAGCATCCGCTCCTCCGCCTCCTCGAACAGACCGGTAAGGATGCGGTCCCTGCTGGCTGCGATTTCGGCTTGTAGTCCATCAGCGGTCGCTGCGAGTTCGGCAGCCTCTTCCACGGCAGACTCGGTGATTGCCGACGCTTCGACTCTGGCACCTTCAATGATGGCCTCTCGAGTGCTCTCCGCTGCGACGAACGTCTTGCGGATCGCGTCCGCTGACGCATCGGCCGCGTCGATCTTGTCCGTGAGCATGTCGATTCGTTCGTCGTTGTGACGCAGCGCTTCGACAAGGCGTGCAATCACCGCATCGACCTCGGCCGGGTCGTAGCCATTCTTGCGGACCCTGCCGAATCGGTGGGTCTCGGCAATGGATGCACTGTTCATATGACATTCCTCCCCAGACCACCGTTAACCGGGCCCCAACGGTTACGACGCTCTGTATACGACCGGGCAATCCGTTCTCAAAGCGTAATTGACGATATCGGTATGCACGCCGTTGCGCAAGAGGAATCTCAGACCTCTGGAAAGCAGCGCCGGACTGCTCTACTCTGTGGGCATGGACCGCATCCACGTCGACATCGAAAAGCCCTGGCTGACCGTTGCCGATATCTGTGAATACATGGACGTGTCAACGTTCGTGGTGACATCAGTTCTGCGAACCGGTGAGTTACCTGCTGTGAAGTTCGGTCGCGAGTGGCGGGTCTCACGCGATGACTTCGAAGATTGGATCAACCAGCAAAGAGCCGCGTCGGAAGTTCACAGTTCACAGTTCACGGTACACAGCCGACAGTCCTTGCCACATGATCCATCTCAGGGCCAGAAACTGTGAACTGTGAACTGTGAACTCAGAGGCGTAGCCTTGCTCCCGTGTCCACGACTGCAATAATCCTCGCCGCGGATTCGAATCCCGAGTTTTCTGGCCCCAAGTATCTCGCATCCATCGTCGGCGAGTCGATGCTCCAGATGGTTGTCGACGATGCAGCGACCTGGCCTGTGGACGAGGTAGTCGTCGTTCTCGGAGCTGACGCCGCGCAGATAGCCGAAGCCGTCGACTTCAGAGACCACACGGTGATTATCGATCCCGAGTGGTCGGAGGGAAGTGCCTCGCCGCTTCGGGCGGCTCTTGATTTTGCTTCTCGCAATCGGTCAACCCGGTTGTGCGTAGTTGCGAGGGGTGACCAGCCAGGCGTCGACGCGGAAACCGTAGGTGCGCTTGTGGACGCGGCGAACGCGGAGGGTGCCGATGCAGTGGTTCCAAAGTACCGCTACTCGGTTGGGTGGCCGGTTGTCCTCGATGACACGCTCTGGAAGCACCTGCTGGGTGGCGAAGGCAACGTGGATCTTCTCGCCGTGGTCGCATCTCACGGTGTTTCCGTGGGGGAAGTTTGGTTCGATCATCTTCCCCCTACCGTCTACGCGACTGCTGCGGATCTTCCGATGGGTGGAAGATGACTTTCACACGCGCCCGCAGAGTTGGGTAGTCTCGGCAGAAGCGCCAGCAATCGGTACGTGTTGGGAAGGACATAAATGGCATCGATCTCCGCGATAGGCTCGATCAGTCATCGGAATGCGACGAAGCTCCGCAAGTCGGGTGTCAGAACAACAGATTCGCTCCTTGAACAGGCGTCCACGCGTAAGGGTCGAAGTGTCGTTTCCGAGCGAACTGGCATTCCATCCGCCGATCTGTTGCGATGGGCCCAGCAGGCAGATCTGATGCGTGTCGGGGGCGTTGGTTCGGAGTACGCAGACCTGCTTGCTGCGGTGGGGGTGGATACGATCAAGGTGCTGCGTCGCAGGAATGCCGACAATCTGATGGTCTCGATGATCCAGGTCAACACGCGGCGAAGGCTTGTTCAGCGGTTACCCACCGTCGACATGATTCAGCGATGGATCGATACCGCGGGCGACATGGAGCCGATCGTCATTAGCTGAGGTCGACAAGCAGGATCGACGGACGCCAGGCAACAAGAAAGGGGCGGAATCCGAGTAGATTCCGCCCCTTTCGTTGAAGAGCGTGGTGCTACTTCTTGGTGGCTGCCTTTGTCGATGGTGTCTTCTTGGCTGCCGTTTTCTTGACGGTTGCCTTCTTGGCTGTCGTCTTCTTGGGTGTTGTCTTTGCCTTCGTTGAAGCTGCCTTCTTGGGAGCCGTCTTCTTCACCGGCGTCTTCCTGGCGGGTGCCGCTTCCTCAACAACGACTTCCGTCATGGTTGCAGATGGACGAAAGGAATCCTTCCAGGAGACGAGCACGTGCTCCATCTGGTCGCGGAGCTTGGAAACCTGGTCCTGAAGCTGATCGACATCGATCCGCTCCTCAACCGTCTCGACGGTTGCCTGTACTCGTTCGCCCACATTCTTCTGACCGACCTGAACATCGCTTACCTTCTCGATGCTCCTATCGGTGAGGCTCATCGCCTGGTCGATCAGGACTCTGAATGCCTCAAGTGCGGCGTCAGCTGCAGTCAGGCCGAATTCCTTCGTCTTATCGAGGTAGTCGCTGGCGGAGTCGGTTGCGGTCCTCGCAGAGGACATCCCGAGGTCCTTCGCCTTTCCAGCGAATTCAACGGTGCTATCCGACATATCCTTTGCAGCCTTGGTGGCTGTCTCCTTCTGGGTGGTGAGATCGATCATGAATCCTCCTGATCGTTAGAGATGAAGCTCGTGTAGATCTCCATCAGTGCTTGTTTTTGGCTTATCGTGAGCTTGGTATCCGTCGAGATCGCGGTGCTGATACCAGGTGCCTCATATCCATCGAGAAGTCCCGCCCGTTCGTACAGGGTCTCCGTGCGGATTGCGAGAGCCTCGGCTATCGAACGCAGAATCTCAGCAGATGGTCTGCGCACGCCGCGCTCTATTTGGGACAGATACGGGTTCGAGACACCGGTCATCTCCGCGAGCTTCCGGATCGAGAGAGCGCTTCTTTCACGCTGTTCACGGATGAACGATCCAACGTCTGGGAGTTGCGGTGTCTTCATGCTGAACAGTGTATAGCCTTTTGCAAACTAGTGCTAGCAATTGCAAGCACTAGTTTGGCTGTGAACTGTCAGAACGCCGTTCGGCGTTCTGACAAGATGTCGTCGAGGGCACTCTGGATCATGCGGCGAACGTCTTCTGCTCGCTCAAGCCGATCCAGGGAATCAAGGTGATGATGCGGCTCAGATGGCAGCACCGGTGGGAGGAATCTGATGTGCCATCGGATCGGAAGGGGTATGGGGTTGAGAGCAATAGCAATCTCCTCAACACGCTGTTCGGGGAAGAACATCCGGACGAGCGATGCCAGCTTCCTGGACACCATCACGGCTGGATGCACCTCCTCGGAGCCGACAATCGCGACCGGTACGATTGGCACAGAGGCTTCCTCTGCGAGTTCTGCGAATCCGCCGCGCCCGAGTCGACCGACCTGGTAGGCCTCCCACACGGGCTTCATGAAGCCACGCTCGCCTTCAGGGAACACACCGAGGAGATGCTCCCTTCTCAGTAACTCCCTCGCATCGTCTCTTGCGGCATACGCTGCACCTACCTTGCGGTAAAGATGGGAGACACCAGGGAGCATGTTGAAGATCTCGGTTCCCACCACACGAACGCGTCGCGGCACTGCTGCCTCGTTCATCACCGCAAGGCTCAGCATTGCTCCGTCGTAGGGCAGCGCCGCTCCACCATGGTTGGCCACGAGTACGGCCCCTCCCTCCATCGGGACGTTCTCGATTCCCTCGACTTCAACTCTGAAGTAGTCGTAGTAGAGCATGTTGAGGACGTGCCATGCCATCTCCGCGATCACGGGATCAAGGCCGAACGAGTCAATGTCGTACGTTGCCAGGGAGAGGTGACGCCACAGCGGAGGCCAGGAACCGAATCCGAGTTCGCCTGTGAGCGGGATGGCGCGGTCTGCAATGGCCCCATCGCCATGAAGGCCACACTCCTCGGTCTCCGCCACGACCGGCAACCCACATGGGTGTCCCTCGATGCTCGTCCATTCACAGTGCCGATTGGGGTCGACGAACTCCCTCAACCGCTCCTGGAGAATCTCGCGGCGTTCTCGTGCCTCAGCGCGGTCCTCAGGCGCAATACCAGGAATAGTGATCGCACCGAGTCTCTTTCTGTCTGGCTCCTCGTCCGTCTCGGACGCGTCCTGTTCATCAAGGGCGCTGATCAGCTCGGCTTTCGTCATCGACGAGCGGCCTCTGAGATCGCAGTCGCGGGCGATCCGGATGAGTTCGGACTTCGTCATCGAGGACAGCTGTTCGTGTGTCACGCGACGTCCTTGAAGCTGTGACCGTATGCGCTGAGCACGGTCTGTCTGCAGCTGAAGGCTGGCTCGAAGCCGAGTGCCTCGCTCATTGCGGTCGTGTCAACGATTCTGCCGTGCTTCAGCAGTCCTCTGAGATGGCGCGGCACCTGTACGTTCACTCGAGCGAGACCGGAGAGCGCTGCGTCGAACATCCGGCCAGGAAGTGGCTGCGGGATCCTTCTCCCGAGTCGGAGAATTCTCGAAAGATACATTTGGCCGCTCGCTGCAACGTTGAATGTCCCTGACACATCATGGTTGGAGGCGTGTTCGAGGGCAGCAACGGCGTCTGCTTCGTGAATGAATTGGAGGCGCGGGTCGAATCCCATGAGCGTGGGAACTGAAGGAAGCGTGAGGTAGCGACTGACGGGATTCTTGATGAGAGGGCCAAATATCGGTGCAAATCGGAGCACAGTGAACTGGATCTCCGGTTGTCTGAGCGCAGCGTCGCCAATGAATCGTTCCATCTCCGTGAGATCTCTCTGAAACTTGCTCGGAGAGCCTTGGGGACGAGTCGTCTCGTGGAGCACGGACGGATTTCGCGGGCTGGCTCCGTAGAATGCTGTGTCGGACTTGACGATGACCTTCTCGACCGTATCCAACCGTTCGATCGCACCAAAGAGCCCCAACGAACCAACGATCCGCTCCTCAGATTCGCTGTTCTTGCCACGCTCTGATGTTGGATGGACCGATTGCAGATGGAAGATCACATGTGGTTGGACGTCGAGGACGTATCTCGCAAGAGTGAGACGATCAAGAGACAGACGGCGGAAGTCTGAGGTAAAGGGCACGCGCGGGTCGATGTCATCTACCGCGAATACCTCAAGATCTGGTTGGCTCTCCAGCTGCAGAGCGAGGTTTCCGCCCGTCCATCCCGCAGCTCCCGTGATCAAGACCCTTCGCATGCGCGTCAGGGTAGGACAGGCACCAACCCTCCCGTGTGGCTCCGTAGGGACGTCGGATCACAGCGCCAGGTGGCTTTGGCGAGATGAGTGACATCGTTGTTCAGCAGCCTCCTAGCCTTTGCACCATGGACATGATTGACATCGATGGTCGTCCGTGCAGAGCGACGGGAACCCGCCAGTGCCCTTTGTAGGTGTCATTGGCACGGGGCTGATCGGAGGTTCGATCGCTGCCGGACTCACGGCGAATGGTTGGGATGTGGTCGGATACGACTCTGATCGCGATTCTCTCGAGGTGGCGCTCGAACGCGAGCTGATCGGCATCGCTGTCGACTCCATAGCGGGAATCCTCGACGCGCCGCCGGAGATCATTATCGTCGCTGCGCCTCCCAAGGCCACCATCGAAATCCTTGCAAATCTCGAGACCTCGGCGGTGGTGATGGATGTTGCGGCCGTCAAATCTGCTGTTCGTGACGCAGCCGCCCACCTTCCTGGGTTCGTTGGCACACATCCAATGGCTGGCCGAGAGTTCTCCGGGCCGACGGCCGCATCACCAGCGCTCTTTCGTGGAGCAACGTGGGTCGTTGTCGAAGGCTCCTCGGTTGAGGCGACAGACTCGGTGATAGGGGTCATCGAGACGCTCGGTGCGAACCCACTCTTCATGTCCGCTGCGTCCCACGACGAGGTCGTTGCGTCCATAAGCCATCTTCCGCAGCTTCTCGCTTCAAGCCTTCTCGCATCGGTGTCCGACCTGCCAGATGCGCTCGACCTGGCTGCGGGCAGTTTTCGCGACTTGACGAGGGTTGCGGCATCTCAGCCCATCCCATGGGTCGAGATCCTGAAATCAAACGAGGCCGCCGTCCTGGGGGCCGTCGACCGCATACGGATCCAGTTGGACGCGGTCGAGGCTGCAATTCTTGCCGACGATGATGAACTCCTCGCGTACCTGTCACGTTCGCGAGAGGCTCGACGAGCACTTGGCGCGGCTGTGGCAGCGGTGCGCGTGGGCCTCGCAGATGAACCGGGCGAGCTCGCGAAGGTTGGTCATGCCCTTGAGGAATCCCATGTCGACGTTCGAGACATCCAGATGCGACACGCTCCGTACGGGGGTGGCGGTGTCCTGACGCTCTCAGTCCGTGCCGGTGAGGAGGAAGCACTCCGACATGCTCTCCAGGATGCCGGATTGATGTTGGTGCAGTAGTACACACCCAGCACATCGTTTACGCTGACGAGTGAGGAGCTATGACGATCGAGCAACGACGATTCACCATTGGGATGGAAGAGGAGTACTTCGTTGTTGATCGCGACTCTCGCGATCTCGTACCTGACCTCCCCGAAGCCCTCCTAGGCAAGCTGTTGGATCCTCCGATCGGTGCAACGAGTCCAGAGTTCATTCGCTCACAGATCGAGATCGGTACTCCCGTGTGTGATGACATCACCGAACTCAGCGAGTCGCTTCGAACCATGCGAAGGTTCGTATCTGAGACCGTGTCCGAACACAACATGGCAATCATTGCTGCTTCGACCCATCCGTTTGCCAAGTGGGGCCAGCAGCGCCATGTAAACAGGGACCGATACAACCTCCTGGCGGAGGCACTCCAGGGTGTGGTCCGGCGTCTTCTGATCTGTGGGATGCATGTGCACGTCGGTATCGGCGAGCGAGATGCACGGATTGACGTGATGAACCAGGTTTCATACTTTCTCCCACACCTGCTGGCATTGTCGGGCTCCTCACCCTTCTGGCACGGAACCGACACCGGCCTGAAGAGCTATCGCCCTGCGGTCTTCCGAGCGCTGCCAAGGACAGGGCTCCCTGACGCCTTCACGAGCTGGTCCGACTACGAGCGTCACGTTGAGGTGCTTGTGGATACCGGTGTCATCGAAGACGCCTCGAAACTCTGGTGGGATATCCGCCCATCAACCCGTTACCCGACACTAGAGATGCGCTCGACCGACATCGCCACGCGCTACGAGGACGGCATTGTCATCGCCGCCATGTATCAGGCGCTTGTCGCAACACTGACCGAACTGCGGATGAACAATCAGAAGTGGCGGATCTACTCGCGGATGCTGATCTCGGAGAACTCGTGGCGAGCCCAACGTTACGGGGTGGACGAGCCGCTGATCGACTTCGGCAGATCTGAGCTCGTCCCCATGCCCCAACTCATCGACGAACTCATCGATATCGTCGGTGCCCAAGCAGTTGTTCTTGGATCGGTCGAACAGATGGAGAGGGCAAGATTGATTGTCGCCGGCGGAACGAGCGCTGATCGACAGCGCAGCGTGTTCGAACAAGCGATGGCGGATGGAGCAGAATCGTCTGAAGCACTCCGTGAAGTGGTGGACCATTTGATCGGTGAAACCGTGGAGGGGCTGTGACACGTGGTCTTCGGGTTGCCGGCGCACAGCTGGACCTCGTGGTTGGTGACCTGCCAGGCAACGAGAGCAAGATACGGCATGCAATGGAGTGGGCCGAGGAGAACCAGGCCGACGTTCTTGTTCTCCCTGAGCTCGCGATTTCGGGATATCCCCCCGAAGATCTTGTCCTTCGGCAGGGTTTCGTCGATGCGAATATCGAGGTCCTTGAGCGGCTTGCGTCCACGTCTGGTGCAACGGCGACCGTGGTCGGGTTTGTTGACCGTCTCAATGACGAACAGATCGACGACGACTCGCTGGGCCGCTCAGCGACCAACGCGGCGGCAGTCATAGCTGAGGGTGAGATCAAGGGTGTCTATCACAAGAGTCTCCTGCCAACCTACGGGGTGTTCGACGAGGGCCGCTATTTTGCTGAGGGTCGGACGCCACTGACGCTCCATGCAATAGCCGGTGTGGTGAATGGAATCTCGATCTGTGAGGACATCTGGGACGCCGACGGACCACCCACAGGACAGGCGGTCGGTGGTGCTGAGGTTCTCCTCAACATCAACGGTTCTCCCTATCACATAGGGAAGAGCGCAGAGCGTCTCGAGATGCTCACGAATCGAGCAATAGACGGCGGCGTTTATGTCGTGTACGTCAACGCTGTGGGAGGGCAGGATGAACTGGTCTTCGACGGAGCCTCGATGGTTATCGCTCCTGACGGGACGTTGCTGCACCGCTCTCCTCAGTTCGTCGAGAACCGATTCGTTATTGATCTCAAGATCGAGGATCACAAGTCACCGCTGCTCCCAGTCGTGTCGGTGACTGAACGCGGGCCCGGTCACATCGGGATCGAAGCCTCAACCGTGGCCGCTCCACTCGAGGACTCGGAGGAGGTATACGAAGCCCTCTGTGCAGGACTGTTCGGCTACGTGACCAAGAATGGTTTCAGTGAGGTCGTAATCGGGCTGTCAGGAGGAATCGATTCGGCTCTGACTGCAGCGATCGCGACCGATTCGCTCGGAGCTGACGCAGTTCATGGATTCACGATGCCAACGAGGTACTCATCGGCCGGATCAGTCGACCACTCGTACGAACTCGCGGATCGGCTAGGAATCCGAATCGACACCGTTCCAATAGATGGCCTCTTCAGTGGGTTTCTGGATGCACTTGCCCCACTTTTCTCTGGGACCCAAACGGACACTGCTGAAGAGAATCTCCAGGCACGGATCAGAGGAACCATCCTGATGGCGGTGTCAAACAAGTTCGGCGGCATGGTCGTGGCAACGGGCAACAAGTCTGAGATGGCCGTGGGGTACGCCACTCTCTACGGTGACATGGCAGGCGGATTTTCCGTCCTGAAAGATGTGTACAAGACAATGGTGTATGACCTGTCGAGGTGGCGGAACGGGAGGGGATCGGTGATTCCCCAGACGATAATCGACAAGGAGCCATCAGCCGAGCTCAGGCCCGATCAGCGCGACTCGGACTCTCTGCCTACGTATGTTGAGCTCGACGCAATCCTGCATCGATACATCGAGCTCGACATGACCGCAGATGAGATCGTTGCGGTTGGGTTCGACAACGAACTCGTACATCGCATCGCGACCATGGTCGACCGCAACGAGTACAAGCGCAGGCAATCCGCGCCTGGTGTTCGAATCACCCAGAAGGCCTTTGGGAGAGATCGCCGACTTCCGATCACGAACTGGTTCAAGCCATGACGGCACGCACGATCGGAGATGTCCTCATCAACGGCGTCGCGACAGATCCTGGGACCGCATCTGTGTCGGTGTTCGATGTCGGGTTTCAACGCGGATATGGGTGCTTCGAAGCGATGCGGTCCTACGAAGGGACCATCTTTCGGCTCGATGGGCACCTCGACCGGCTTGAGCGAAGCGCCGATCACCTTCGCATCGAGTTGCTGGACCACTTCACGCTTCGCGCATGGTGCGAAACAGCAGCTGGCGGTGGAGATGGAGTAGTGCGCGTGTATGTCACGGGCGGCACCGATGCATCCGCGTTGGGAACGAACAATGCAACGATCGTCTACCTGGAATCGCTTCCCGACCTGCCACCGAGCATACGTCTTGATCTACTCGACGCGCCATGGCACTCTGATGGAAAGGTCAGCGAGTTGACCGGTGCCAAGACGCTTTCGTACGGGCCGAATCTCGCGGCGACGATTGAAGCCAAGTCGAAGGGATTCGATGATGCTGCCTTGTTGGGTGGCGGCGAGGTGGTGCTCGAAGGCCCAACGTTCTCCCTCGCATGGGTAAAGGATGGAATGCTCTTCACACCGAGTCTCGACAGCCAGATCCTCGAGTCGATCACGAGGGAGGCAACACTTGAGGCGGCGGATCGGATCGGCGTCGACACGACCGTCGGACGTTTCCAAAGGGAGGACCTCCTGGGGGCCGACGAGGTGTTCATAATGTCGACGGTTCGCGAGGTGATGCCGGTGACGGCGGTGGCGGATGTGTCTTTCGAGCCCGGTCCTGTGACATCGAGGCTCAGAAACGCCTTCGACGATCTGGTGCGTAGCGAAATATTATGACCGTGCTCGATGACATCGACCAGCTTTATGAAGCTGCTGTGACGTCACCAGAATCGTTGAACGACCAGATGATTCAGGACTGGACTGAAGGCGTCGCTGGCAACTACGACATCGACCGTCTCGGCGCCAAGTACGTTCGCCGATGTGTGACCGCGGCCAGGAGGCTCTCGGCGTTCTGGGCAACGTGGGATCCGACGCTCGAACGTCCAACGGAGTGGCCGTCGCGCGTCGACCTGGCCCTTGGCGTGCGAGCGTGGAGGCCGCAGCTGGATCTGGCGCACCATCTTCTCATCGAAGATCGCGACCCGGCGACCTACGAGAGGGCAGCGCATCTGTTTCGGGTGGTTCACAATCAGCCATTCCTCGACGGGATGACGTTCGAGGTGTGGCTTGAGACACCGCACTCCTGAGACTTTCGGGTAGCATCGAACAATGCAGTGCGGAACACGCTTGAGCTCGGTTGCGGTGGCGATTGCGCTCGTATCGGTCGCATGCACGTCTGACGGCTCAGAGCAGGATGCCTCCTCGGTGGACACTCAGGCCCAGGTGACCACCCTGGTGTCCGTTGCCGCCACCGAGCCTCAGCGCGAGTCGACCACAACCACCACGTCAGTTCCCAAGACAGTCCTCAGCGCTCCCGAGTATCAGATCGTCGATCGCATCGAGGGCGACTCCGGTGATACCGTGATTGTGCTGCTTGATCCTGAGACGTATGGCCCGCTCACGGATCTCGATCTCTACGATCTCATCGCGGAGGTTGTGGAGCTCTTTCCCCCGATCGCTGTTGTGCATGTCGTCGACGAAGCTGCTGCCGCCAACATCGTTGCGAATCCTGACGCGTCGGACGATGAGAGAACCGCGGTTGCCGCCAATTATCTTGCCCGACTCGACGATGGCGTGAAGATCATCTATCTCGGGCCATTCGCGTCGTCAGGCACTGCAGTTCTCGGAAGCTGACTCAGGGGACTAGGTGCTTTGTGCGTTCGGGTAGATGAGCGGATTTGGATGGACATCCATCAGATGAATATCCATGCCTGAACCGGTCGTGACCACATAGTCACAATGAGGGCATGAGGCGTCGATCATCTGGCTCTGCTCAAGCGCTTCAAGCGAAGCAATGGCATGCTCTATCTGAGCCAGATCCTTTGCCGCCGTCTCGCGTTGGTCCCTGAGGTCAGCGAGTGTTGGTGTGTCGGGCATGGAGGGAGCGTACCACCTCCACTCATGCGTTGCACGGGGGAACTACGGTTGCATCGACGACCCTTCGGCCTATCCGAGGAGAATCGTCGCCGTTACAAGGAAGCTCGTGAATCCAACGATATCCGTGATCATCGTGAGGAAGATGTTCGAAGCAAGCGCAGGATCCTGACCCAATCTGCGCAGAACCACAGGGATGCCTGAACCGACGAGTCCAGCAACCAGGAACGATATCCATACGGCAACGAACACGATGATCCCGATCTCGGCTGGCGAGATCGTCTCAGCACCCATCTGGAAAGCAGTCACTGTGAGGGCAGCGACGAGGGCGGCGGTGAACGCCATCACCGTGCCGTCTATGAATCCAACGGCGACCTCTCTTCGGATCGCGCGCATTGCTCGGCCGCGGGGCAGATCGCCGACGGCCATCGAACGGATGATCACCGCGAGACTCTGAGCACCCGAGTTTCCGGCGAGCAGGGCCACCGTTGGCATGTATGCGGCCAGAACCGCGTAGGTGGTCAGTGTCGGTTCGAAGCGCGAGATGATGGCAGCAAGAAAGATCCCGACCATGAGATTGAACAGGATCCACGGGAGGCGTCTGCGAACTGAGAGGCTCACCGGTGTGAACACGGTCTCCTCGACACCTGCGCCGACCATTGCCGTTATGTCCTCGCTGATCTCAGCGAGGATCGCTTCGATGGCCTCGGATACCTTGACCATGCCAACCAGCACACCGTGTGCATCGACAACGGGAATCGCGATGAGGTTGTATCGCTGTATCTCCTCGGCGACGTCCTCACGGTCGGTATCCGTTCTGACACTGACGATGTCCGTGTCCATGAGGTCGTCAAGTCCAGTCCCAGGTTTGGCAAAGACGAGCTTGCGGAATGGAACGACTCCGAGGAGCCGTCGTTCATCGTCGATCACGTACAGATATCTGAGATTGGATCCGAGCTCGTCGTGGAGCTGGCGGAGTACTTCGATGGCTTCACCGGACGACATGCCGAGCGGGAGAGCGGCGATGTCGGTCGTCATCATTCCGCCAGCGGTATCGGCCGCATAGATGAGGAGTCTCTCAACCTCGCTGGCGGTCTGTGGGTCAAGGGCGTTGATGATTGCTGTGCGGTCCTCGGCATCGAGGGCGCCGATGAGGTCGACCGCCTGGTCGGTTTCCATCTCAGATACGAGTGCCGCCGCCCCTTGTGGCGAGAATTCCTGGAGTACGTCGGCCGCCGCCTCTGGATGCATCTCATCGAGCACATCGCCTGCCTCATCGGCAGGGAGCTCCTGCAGGAGATCAGCCGCGCCCTCCTCGTCGAGTGCTTCGAGAATGTCAGCAGCGTCATGCGGGTCGCCAACGGCCAATTCCTCCCAGGCCTCATGGTGGGAATCGAGATAGTCCTCTGCTTCATCGGGCTTGCGACGCGCAAGCTCGCGGATGGTGGAGCCGAGCCGGCCTGGACGCGTCATACGGATCTTCATGGGCGTCTCCAGCCTAGGAGACTGCTGAATAATGCATGTCGGCCAGCTCGACGACCTTGCATCGCCACTCGCTGTGGTCGACGCTCCGCCATTCC
>JAMBLH010000194.1 GCA_023336875.1 Actinomycetes bacterium | reverse complement strand
TGGAGGTCATGCTTCGGCTTCCCAAACCGCGCGAGATCCAATCACTGCGGCATCGCGATGCCGCAGTGATGGTTCTGACCTAGCGGCCGCGGCACTGGTCTCGATCCATTGCGTGTCAGGCCAGCGGAGCAGCAGCGAAGGGCACGCTGAAGCGGAGGCACCACACCAGAACGGACTTGTGCACATCGGGATCGAACTCGGCGGGAAGCTCGTAGTTCTGGCCACCGACGTTGCCCTTGATCTTGCCGAGGTCGATGTATTCGCTTGGCTCGCCGCCTGAATACTCGTCGTCTTCGAGGAGCCAAATATATAGGTCTGGGCCGTTTTGGATGTCCGTGTCGTCCTCGAAACGAAGGACGTAGGCACCGTCCTGCTCATAGACCGTTGCGGTCCCTGACGCTGCATGATCGATACCGAAGAATGCGCCGGTGCTGATGGCGAGGGGCACAGATGGTTGGGTTGTCGTCGGGGCAGGCGCAGTGGTCGTGCTGGATTCCGAGGGTGCGGTCGAGTCCGACGTCGGGGCGGCTGTCGTGGTCGTAGCCGGAGGTGCAGCGGATGAGTCCGTAACGAATGCGTCACTGAGTGACTCATCGACAACATCATCGACGAAGAGCTTGTCCGGCCGGAACGCGAGGAATCCAACGATCACAACGATCGTGCCGATTCCGAGTATTGGCCATTTCCAGCGCATCAAGAACTTCATATCCACTCCCAGGTCCAGATCATACGGTCATACAACGGGTGCGCACGGTGACGCGTTCCGGAGTGGAGGCGAGTTAAGGATGTGTTCACATTCGGGCCGGTATCGGACCATATATCTCGACTAATCAGCGTGCTCATTGACCGCCGAGGATTCTGTCGGCTGCGAAAAGCCCAGTGATATAGGAATCTTCAAGGGTGCAGACGTTGTGGTCACCGATGAGAAAGAGACCCGCCCCCTGGTCGCACTCGAGTAGTGCGGTGCCGTCGAGGTGGAAGGCTGGGTTCCAGTAGTGATGCTCGACGACCTCCCATGTAGCAAAGTATCGGGTGAAGTCGGGATGATCGGAGGCTGATACGAACAGGATCTCTCCTCCCGTTTGCTGGGCGATGGCGAACGTGTCATCCTTCTCATGGAACAAGCTGACGGAAGCTTGTGCCCATGGTGACCGCAGACTTCCCTTCAGCAGGTACATGTGAGCGTTGATGGGACGCTTCAGCGGTCCGAGATCGAGTAGCTGAGCGGAGACGCCGACAGGAGTTGCAACGACCACATTGTCCGCGGTGAGAGATTCGTCGCCGGCGGTGTGCAGGTGATGGACACCGTCCGAGCGTGTAAGACGCGTCACCGAGTCGAATACGATGGAATCGTCGAAACCTTCCGTAAGATCCTCGAACCGGAATGTGTATTCGAAGATCGGCACGATCGTGGGCAATACTCCCACCAGCATGGTGAAAGCGGTGAGTTTCTCGAGAGGCGCAAAAGCAGTGCCCTGGGCATATGGGGACAGGTAGTGTCGCGCCACATCGTCGATCTGGTTCCGTTGGATGAAGTCTGTCGCTGGCTCGTTGTAGAGCTCCCATAGAAGCGGATCTGCTCTGATTGCCTGGGCCTGGGACGTCACGCGGCATACCTTCTTGAACGCCTCGTAGCGGCGACGGAATTGCCGGATAAGACGGTTGAAGCGCACGAATTGAGCTGGATGCAAGAACAGAGGCATGTCGGACCGTGAGAACGAGCCGTCCTCGTCTCCACGCAGGATCGGTCGTCTCCTGATTCGCCTGCCGCGCTCCACGAACATGTTGACGTGCTCGTAGTCCCGCGTCACATAGTACGCACCGAGATTGACGGCACCGTCGTTGGAACTGCGGACACGTCCGCCGAGATTCTCGGTGATCACCAGAAACGACTGGCCTCGGTCATGAAGCCGACGTGCACACGCAAGGCCAGCGATTCCCCCGCCAATAATGACGACCGATTCATGCGAGCGAACCAAAAGTCACCTCTCGATCATGTATGGGACTCTTGTCGACGAAGACGTCATCCTACGTTATTGCGCACGACGGACCGTCGGGATGACCATTGCACTCGGAATGGTCTGTTCGCCCTGCCGTTTCGGTGCGCCTCGGCATGGCTGTCGGTAGAGTGCGGTTTCACCAAACGAGGAATCCATGAAATTCAGCGAAGCGCAAGCCATTGCGACAGAGCACGCCACGAGCGACTACTACGTCAACAGCTATCGGGACATGGAGCGCATGTATCTCCCGGCACTCCTTGAGGCGGTCGAATCGAGATCACCGACGAGAATCCTTGAGGTGGGCCCGGGGTGGGGCACGACCGCGGTCTGGCTCGCTGACGAGGGTCATGACGTGACCGTCATGGACCTCATGCCGCTCGGCACGTGGATGACCCAGGAATTGATCGATACCTACGGAATCAAATACGTGCACAACGACATCGAGGATGCGGTAGCCCCTGATGGCATAGATCTCGGCACGTTTGATCTTGTGATCATGACACAGGTCATTCCCCATCTCGCGTGGAAGCCGGACCGGGCTCTTCGCCATGTCGCCGACCTGATGTCGGACGACGGCGAGTTCATCACGTCGGTACTCGACCTGTTGGACTACAAGGATCTCGATGCAGCATTCGGCGACGATTGGACAGGAGTTCCTGAGTGGAAATCAACTGACCGGTGCCAGGACATCGTCAAGTGCATGTACACGAGTGAGACCTTTTCGGAATTGCTCGAATCGGTATTCGATACGATCGAGATATGGAAGCCAAAGCGCTCGACCGTTCTCTTCGCGAGAGCAACGAAGCGAGCTGCGCAGTGAAGGAGCGATGCCTTGTCACGTTGGCGCGGCAAAGGCTCATCCTCTGAGGAGGACGTAGCCGACTCGGTGCTGGTTGTTCGGGGATCCATTCGGAGTCCCGACGAAACCGACGCGCTCGTTGTGACGCTCCGCATCGCCGGCCAGGAGATCGCGATGCACGGCGATGGATCAGAACTCGGCAGGTGGAACACCGCGGCAGTGGAGATTGTCCCCATCGACATGACGTCATTTGACTTCATCGCTGAGGGAGACCGGCTCATATTCTCGCCTGACGATCCAAGTGCATTCGCCATCATTCCGCTCGTTGGCGGCACCGTTGAGGAGAAGCGGGAACGCAGGGGCCTGCGACGAAAGAAGAAGCAGGATGGTGGCACATTCACCAAAGCGACCGCCGACGCACAGACGAAAGCAGCGAAGTCGAACACTCAGCCACCTGCGGCACAAGAGAAGCCTCCGCCTGCTGCAAGAAAGAAACCTCGCAGGACCCGCCGTCGAGAGAAACCCAGGCAGAGCAAGAAGGGGGTACCAGCAGAGACGTCCAAGGGTGCCACGTCGAAAAAGCCTGAAGAGAAGCGCAGCGGAGTGTGGATCAGAACACTGGACACAGCCAGGAGGTATGACGTCCTAGGCCTCGACCGCGTGCCGATCGACGAGGACCTCCGGGGCAAGAAGCACGAGCACACATGGGATCACAGAGTCGCGGCAACGTCCGGGCCGGGCAAGCATATCTGCACGATCTGCGGCAAGATCAGGTGGTAGGCGATGCCCACACCGAACCCACCCGAGGAGACAATCACGATGGCCACGAGCCGACATCTCACTCTGACCAATTGGGGTGCGTACGAGGTCGAATCCAACGGAAGGGACATTACGGCTGTCCATCCATTCGCAAAGGACCCTGATCCTTCACCTATTGGTCAGTCGCTCAAGGCGGTGAGGCGGAGCCGAGTGATGCGGCCCGCAATCCGCGAGAGTTGGTACAGGAATGGGCCAGGTTCGAACAACGATCGACGGGGCCACGAACCATTCGTGGAGGTCGAGTGGGATGTCGCTCTCGACATGTTGGCCTCCGAGGTGGATCGTGTCCGATCGGAGTATGGAAATGAGGCGATATTCGGAGGCAGCTATGGATGGGCGAGCGCGGGCCGATTTCATCACGCGCTTAGCCAGATCCACCG
>JAMBLH010000193.1 GCA_023336875.1 Actinomycetes bacterium | reverse complement strand
TCGAAGGCTCCTCGTTCAAGATCTCTTCCCTTGGAATCCTCCTCGCCGATATTGAGAAGGCCTACGCGGGGGCTGTCGATACCCTGATAAACGGTTGCAAGCGCGGAAGCCATGACGGCGAACTGCAATAGGTGCTCGGGCTTGCATTCGATATTGGCTCCCACATCCATGACCACGTGACCGGTTGGGAACATCGACGCTATGCCTGGACGGACAACGCCTGGCAGTCTGCCGATCAGGAACGCTGCTGAAGCGAGAGCCGCACCGGTTGATCCGGCCGACACCATGCCGTCTGCCTCTCTGGCTGCCACCATGCGTGCAGCAACGGCCACGGAGGCGTCCTTCTTGTCACGGATTGCCCTCTGGGGTACATCATCCATCGTGATGATCTCAGATGCGTGCCTGACATCGATCGAGGAAGCTCTGCCGTCGAGGAGAGAGGAGACCTGACTCTCGTCACCGACGAGGACGACCCGAACACCCTTCTCGGCCGCAAGTATCGCCCCTTCGACGATTTCACGAGGAGCTGAATCGCCCCCCATGGCATCCACGGCGATGAGAGGCATGAGGGCTATGACGCTGCCGTTACTTCGCGGCCCTTATAGGTTCCGCACTCCTTGCACGCGCGATGAGGCCTGTGAGGCGCATTGCACTGGGAGCAGCGCGACACGGTCGGACGTTGAACCTTCCATTGCGCCTTTCGGCGACGGGTCCTGGACCGCGACATCTTCTTCTTGGGGACAGCCATGTGTAATCCTATTCCGTTCTTTCCTCAGGCTCGAGCAGGCCCTTGAGCACCGCAAAAGGCGAGTTCGACCCGCCATCAACGCCAGAGTTCTCTGTATTCAAGCCTGTTTCTGCACTAGTCACAACTCCAGGGCAGTCGTCACCGCAATCTTCGACGATCGGGAGTGACAACATCACCTCATCGCGCAGCATCTGGGACACATCGATTTCGTGACCTTCGAGAGGATAGGACTCGTCGTCGTCGTTGTTGCGGTCGAACAATGCCCCGACCGAAGCGTCACGGTCTGAGAGGGTCTCCCTGAGGCAGCGGTAGCAGGTGTCCTGTGTCGTGAACCGAACACGACCCGTCACCGCAATTCCACCTGAGACAGGGTGCAACACGAGATCCGCCAGGAGTGGCGGGTCCCCGGCTATCTGGATCATCTCGATCTTCCAATCAACGGGCTCGACTATCGACACCGGGCGCGAGGAGGCCTGGTTACCAACAAGGTCCGAGACATTGAGAAGAAAGGCATTGGTGGGCACAGGAGAAAGTTATCAGTTCACAGTTTTCAGTTCACGGTTTTCAGCTCATGGCCCTATCCGTCAGCTTCCTCCGACTGTGAACTGTGAACTGTGAACTGTGAACTTCTTCGCGCTACTGGCTCACTGGTGGTTCCTGCGCTGCCGGGAGTGCCGTGTGGAGCTCTGCGCGAGCCTCTGTGACGTATCGATACAGCTCACCGAGGATGCTCTCTGCTTCGGCGAGATGTCGTTCGGCATAGTCCTCTGCTTCAAGCCTGATGCGTCGAGCCTCGGCCTCGGCATTCCGGATCAGGGAATTCGCCTCCTCAACAGCCTCTTGAACGATGTAGTTCTCCGCGATCAGCTGCTCCGACTCTGCCTTTGCTCGATTCACCAATTCCTGTGCTCGCTCGTTTGTCCTCGCGATGTAGGACTCACGCTCGCGCACCATCCAGCGGGCAGATCGAAGCTCCTCTGGCAATTCTTCAGCGACTTCATGCAGACGATCGAGCATGTCCTCCTGGCTGATCATGACGTTGCTCGACAGCGGAACCGCTCGTGCGTTCCCTATCTCGGTGATGAGTTCTTCCAACAATTCTGCCAACCGACCTGGAACAGGTGGAGTAGGTGCTTGCTGTGCTTCTTGATCTGTCATTGCAGACGCTCCTTCAATGCGGCGCCGACGGGTCCGGGAACCATTTCGTCAACCGATCCACCGAGTCGCGCCACTTCCTTTACCAGTGAGGATGATAGATATCCGTACTCCGGTTTCGTGGCAACGAAGAGCGATACCACGTCGCTCGACAGTTGACGATTCATTTGGGACATCTGGATCTCGAACTCAAAATCGGTCACGGCCCGCAATCCTTTGACCACAGTGCGCGCCCCGACCTCCTGTGCGAAGTCGACGAGCAGTCCCTCAAACGATGCGACACTGACATTGGACCAGGCCGCGACACACTCCTCGAGAAGCTCGACACGTTCGTCAGCGGTGAATAGCGGTGTCTTGGACGGATTATGTACAACAGCGACGATCACCTCATCGAACAGTGACGCACACCGCTCGACGACATCAAGGTGTCCCTTGGTCGGTGGGTCGAAACTGCCGGGAACGAGCGCTCTTATCACTCTGGGGCCCTCTCCATCAGGGTTATGACAGCATCACCGTACCGTCGCTCGTCGACTCTGTGGAGGAATTCGGGAACCTCAACGCTACTGCGAGCCTGACGATGAAGCACCACGATACCGTTCGCGGAGAGAACTCCTTGGATTCGCTCGAGTACCGATCGGACCTCACGATCGTCATCGGCATACGGGGGATCCACAAAGATCACGTCAAATTCTGCCGTCTCCGCCGCAAGAAACGCTTCCACGTTGCGCTTCCGAACACTCCCCCCGAGTCCTACGCGATCGATGTTGCGTTCCAAGCATTGTGTTGCCTGTCTTCCCGTTTCGACGAACGTCACGTCCGCCGCGCCTCGGCTCACCGCTTCGAGGCCAAGCGATCCAGAACCCGCGTAAAGATCCAGAACCCGCGCACCGCTTACACGACGACCAAGGATTGAGAAGATCGACTCGCGGGCCCTTCCTGTCATTGGACGGGTCCCTAACCTTGGTGCGTCGAGTTTTCGGCCCTTCGCGGCCCCGGCAATGATCCTCACTTCAACTCCTCGTGAGCCATTGCGCCGATGCACCAAGAAGCGCCGAGACCTCGTGCATGACCTCGCTAACAAAGGGCCCATGCGGATCATCCTGGACCGCTGCATCTGCAACTGTGTGCGCGGCATCGAGAAGATCGTGATCTCGGAGTATGTCACCAAGGCGCAGGTCTGCTGCCCCGGACTGGGCCCCGCCGAAGACCGTGCCCTGGCCACGAATCTCAAGGTCGATCTCCGAGAGCTCGAAGCCATCAGTCGATTCGACCATCGCCTCGATACGGCGTTCGCCGTCGGGTGTCGTTGGATCTGATGAGAGCAGGCATACACCGCCAAATGCTCCCCTGCCAACACGGCCACGAAGCTGATGAAGCTGACTCAATCCAAAACGATCCGCTGTCCTTATCACCATGAGCGTTGCGTTCGGTACGTCGATTCCGACTTCGATGACGGTCGTGCACACGAGCAGGTCGAGATCGCCTGCTCGGAACCTGCTCATGACATCCGACTTCTCATCCGAGCGCATCTGCCCGTGGAGAAGCTCACCCCGCACACCACGAAGCGACGAGGTGACCCGTGCGAACTCCGTCACCGCTGATCTGGCTTCGATCTTGTCCGAATCCTCAACCAGCGGGCACACGACGAATACCTGTCGGCCCTCCGCCACCGCCTTCTGGATGGTCGCGTCGATCTCGTCGTCCGCGGTGTCCGATATCGCCAATGTCGTCGTGGCAGACCGTCCGGGGGGCATCTCGTCGATCACGGACATCTTGAGGTCGCCGTACAGCGTCATCGCGAGCGTCCGCGGAATAGGTGTTGCGGTCATGAGTAGGAGGTCGGGTACTCCCTCGCCCTGGTTCTTGTCGCGCATCACGACGCGCTGCTCCACACCAAAACGATGCTGCTCGTCGACAACGGCGATCCCGAGGGAGTGGAATTCGACGTCTTCCTGGATCAGCGCTTGAGTGCC